>JAPKCZ010000591.1 GCA_028822745.1 Kiritimatiellia bacterium
CGGAGCAGGCAGGATGTGGGCTCTTAACCCCGCAACGCCCTGCAACGCACGGCAAGTTGCGTCGATTGTTAGACGCGAAGGTGGCTCCGGCTCGCGCCGACCCCGACGCGTTGACAAGGTGATATATGTGCGGGATACTCGCCGGGCTATAATTTTGGGGATTGCTTCTTTCAGTGTGTCCCCCGTTTCAGGCCTTCAGGGCGGTTCGTCGAAGTGATAAGCCTCGCTGAGCCCGCGGCAAGAACGATGAGCAGAGGAGCGCAGTCGCCACCTGCAGCAGGGTAGTGCAGGCGGTTGATTTCAATGTGTGGCGAATGGCGCCACACTCTGTTTGCTCCATTCCCAGTTGAACAAATACAGTCCAGCGGACTGATCTTTCGAGTCGTCGAGTGTGAAGTATTTGAACGCCGTAAATGATGTCCGGGATGGTTTGCGTAGCCGCGAGTTGTGGCTCGCGCTCGGCATGCAGGATATCCGCCAACGCTATCGCCGCTCGCTGCTGGGGCCGTTCTGGCTGACGATCAGTATGGGTGTGATGATCGGCGCCATGGGGCCGCTGTACGGGTCGCTGTTTGGATATAACGCTGCGTCCTTTATCCCGCACCTGGCACTCGGATTGATTTTCTGGGGCTTTATTGCCGGACAGATCGGCGATTTCGGAGAAGCGTTTTCGAATTCGACGAATTACCTGCGGCAGATGAAGCTGCCGCTCTCGATGTTCGTGCTTCGGGTGATGTACCGGCACTCGATCATCCTTGCTCACAACATCATCGTTTTTGTCGTCATCTGGGCGATTTTGCCGGTCCATTTGAATGCGAGCCTGTTGGTTTTGCCGTTTTCCATACTCCTCGTGCTAGTCAATCTTTTTTGGATTGGCATTATCACGAGTATCTTTTGCACGCGGTATCGCGACATGCAGCCGGTGATCGGTAATCTGGTGCAGGTCATGTTCTTCGTGACGCCCATTATCTGGAAAGCTGAGCAGTTATCCCCCGAGCGGCAACACCTGATTCACCTCAATCCGTTCTTCTACCTTCTGGAACTTTTGCGTGAACCCTTGCTTGGTATGATGCCGGCGCCTGATATCTGGATTCGGGCCACGGGAATGGCGGTGGTTGGAACCGCATTGGCGCTGTATATGCTCGGCAAGTGCCGGCATCGCGTTACATACTGGCTTTAAAGGGAGCGTTCGAATGCATATCTCTCTTGAGAACGTGAGCGTACGCTTTCCCATTTACGACGCGAAGCAGCGGTCGTTCAAGCGTGCAGTGATGGCGGCCGCGACCGGCGGCCAATTTGTTGGCAAGTCGGGGCACACTGTTGTTGAGGCGCTGCACGAGATCAATCTGGAGATCGCCGAGGGTGATCGGGTCGCGCTGCTTGGCGGCAATGGGGCGGGCAAAACCACCTTGCTGCGGGTGCTGGCCGGGGTGTACCACCCCGAGGAAGGCACCGTTCAGGTAAAGGGTCGCGTCACCAGCTTGCTGGACTCTATGCTCGGTATGGATCTGGAATCCACCGGCTACGAGAACATGTATCTGCGCGGGCTGTTTCTTGGCCTCAAGGCCAAGCAGATCGCGGCATTGTCGGATGAGATCGCTGAATTCAGTGAGCTTGGCGATTTCCTGAACGTGCCCGTGCGTACCTATTCATCGGGTATGACACTGCGTCTCGCCTTTTCGATTTCGACTATTATCAAGCCCGAAGTCTTGCTGATGGACGAATGGATGAGTGTCGGCGACGAACACTTCAAGCACAAAGCCGAGCAACGTCTCGAACAGTTCGTGAGCGATGCCGGCATCCTCGTGATTGCAACGCATGATCACGGTCTGGCAGAGCGGCTTGCGAATCGCCGTATCACGATGGAACACGGCAGGATCGTTTCCACTTCCTGACGCACGAGCTAGTCCCGCCTGCCTGCGCTCGTATAGCCGCAGCTCGATGTCCGGTGGACGACGAGCGATTGCCGGCTATACGGCCTTTCCTTGCGTGAGATGGCGCTATTCCGGCAACTTTCCACGGAATAGCTGATCCATTGTTTGGATTTTGACCATCTGTAGTGCAACGATCCCACTTTATGGCCAGCAGCGCGCTTGCATAAAATTTCCGCAGATTATTTATTATCTGCAGTTGTAACGGAAAATTAATTCGGGTTGCCGACCTTCGGCACTTTGAGCAAACTTCTCCTATTGGC
>JAPKCZ010000592.1 GCA_028822745.1 Kiritimatiellia bacterium
CAAACTTCACGATCGAAGCTTCTTGATCCAGTTCACTTAGGTCGGATTTCCCGAGGGAAACATCTGCATCAACGTCGAAACGATCGTCGAGCATCATCTGATCAACCGTTTCGGCACCGACCCCATAAAAGGCTTTGATGGCGTCCTCGATATCAGTGGAAGGACACAGCGCAAACTTCACACGCGAACGCGATGCCAGCCGCAACGCATCAAGCACCGTTGTATTAAGGGGATCATTGGTCGCGACCGTCAGAATGTCGTTGTCAAAGCTGACCGGCATGACGTTGTATTGAAAAACCGCTTTCGTCGGAAGGAGTTCCAATACATCCTGCGGAATCTCGTCTGACCCCAAACGCGTATAAGGAATGCCAAGAATCTTGGCCATGGCCTCGAGGAATTGATCCTCCTGAGCATAACCTTCGTCTGCCACAATCTGCGTGACACTGCGATCCCCTTCGCGCGCTTCCTTCATGAGTGTGCGGATATCCGGATCAGAGAACAGGTCAGTGCGCTTCAACAACGCGGCCAAATACGCCGAGGCTTCATTGGTCATGCGGGCACCTCATCGGCAGCGTTGCTCTTGGCGTCACGTGGCTGCGCCAGTGCCCATTCGGACTGACGCGCAATTCCCATCATGATATTGACGTCGTCGTAGGTGAAGGCGCCTCGGGCCATGATGCGCCGAAAACCAAGCATCATATGATCGGCCTTATCTTCTGACATAAAATCAACTTCAAGAAGTAGCTCACGCCACATGGTAAACATTCGCTCACGTAATACCGATGGCGCAGGTTCAGATTTTTCACTGTGCGGCGAAAAGCTATCCGTTGCGACAAAAATTTCATACAGACAGATCAAAACGGCCTGCGAAATGTTCAACGAAGAATATTCGTCGGTCGTAGGTATTTGAATAATATGGGTACACAAGGCCAAATCATCATTATTGAGGCCGTTGTCCTCGGGTCCAAAAACAAGGGCAACGCGCGTGCCGTCACCGACCGTCTTTAGAATTTCCTGCGCCCAGTCACGCGCGGTGCGGGCGTGCTGACGATAAAGACCACCGCGTGCCGTTGTGCCAATCACCATGCCGCAATCCGCTACCGCAGCAGCCAGATTGGGATACTCGGTACGCGCCTCCAAAAGAGCAGAGGCATGGCAGGCCATCATACGCGCCTCCTGCAGGTCGAGTGTACGTGGTTCCGCAATGGCCAAATCCTGTACGCCCATGTTACCCATCGCGCGACAGATCGATCCGACATTGCCACCGTAAAGCGGGCTCTTCAACACAACACGGACGTGCGAAAGCGCTTCGCGCACTTCCGCTGAAACTTCAAAATTTTCTGGGATGTCTGTCACTTGTCAAATTTCCTTGTACAATCGGTTTATCGATTGAAGCTGCAAAAGTCGAACACTCTACCACCGCAACGGATCACTTTCACCTGTGATCTGTTCCGTTCGACCTTTAATGATGAAATTCTTGTTCTTTTCGCGTTTTTCGATCAATTCTCGCAACGAACTTAGCTCCACTTCCATTTTCGTCAGTTCCTGGCGCATCAGCTCCTGTTTAATTTCAAAACAAGCGCCAAGTGTTTCCACCACCTCAGCGCGTTTCACATTCGTTTCCTCAGGCGACGCACGGCGCAAGGCGTCTGCTTGGTCGTAGGCCTTCGTCTCCAACTTCTGATATCGCAACAGCTGTTCATAGCGTTTCGGGTCATTCTTACGTGCGCGCATCAAATCGGCACAGTCACGAACGATGCCAGAAAGGTACTCCACTGAACGATCGACGTCACGCATAGATAGCGCTGTAAAATAGCCCACTTCGTGGGGGAAATGAGTACGCATATACGCAAGAACCTCTGTCGGATCGACGTCCGGAAATCGCGCAAACACCGCGTCAACAATTTGGGTTTCCCGTTTCGTGGAAAGTGGAATCGGCCGCAGTCCAGCCGTTGCATCTTTATCAACGCTAACATCGGGGCGCACCGTTCGTAATTGTTCGTCAGACGGTGGATCGCCTAGTGCTGTCGACTGCAACACGAACAAACCAAGCATTGTAAACAGGAATACTCGTATACCATTCATATGCGTTCTCCTATATTTTCCCAAAATTGTTAACGGACGTATTTCCGTTCAGATTGCCCTGGCTGGGCTTCAGTCCGCCATTCAGGTCGCCCATCTCAGACTCCA
>JAPKCZ010000593.1 GCA_028822745.1 Kiritimatiellia bacterium
CGCGTCGGTATGTGCCGGGTCGGTCAGGGATACAACGGAAGCGCAGGACTTCGCGAACTGTTTGAAGACCGAGTGAATGTCGGGTGCACCAATCGAGCCCATGTAATGAACGGCGTGGCCTTGTGTCATGAGCGCGTTTGCTAAAATGGGGCCGTTGCCACCGAGTTTCACCTGAACAGGCACCATCTCGATGTTCGCACTAAGTCCTGCAGCCGCGCCAATACGCTCTGCAAACTCGACCATGGATGGAATGGCGTCGAAATGGTCAGGGTCATGACGGCGATCAACGACACGAATAATTTCGTCGACGAAACCATCGAAGCCAACAAGGACGTGCGCTTCAGAACCATTTTTCTCCAAGCCGTCAGCAGCGCGGGTAACGGCTGCACATCGTGGATGGTTGTTCAATCGGACTCCAATCTAAATTTGTGCAGGAACCAGCTCAAGGTGCGTGGGTAAAGCCTATGACCATACAGTAAGGCTGGCGTAGAGACAAGTTTCTGAGTGCCGGCAGGGATGCCTTGCGGGATGACGTTAGCTGTTGTCGTAGCCAAGATTCGGTGCGAGCCACTTTTCGGCTTTGGTGAGGTCCCACCCTTTTCGCTCGGCGTATTCCTCGACCTGATCTTTGGCTATCTTTCCAAGACCGAAATAAGCAGAGTCAGGATGTGAAAAATAGTATCCGCTGACAGCCGCCGCTGGCCACATTGCGCAACTTTCTGTGAGCTCGATTCCCGCGCGTTCGCCGGCTTCTAGCATACTGAATAGTGTGCGTTTTTCCGTGTGATCAGGACACGCAGGGTAACCTGGCGCGGGTCGAATACCCTGATACTTCTCTTGGATCATGTCATCGTTGTCTAGCGTCTCATCCGTCGCATACGGCCAGAATTCTTTTCGAACGCGCTCATGTAGGTGCTCGGTGAAGGCTTCGGCGAGTCGATCGGCCAATGACTTCAGCAATATAGAACTGTAGTCGTCGTTGTCTTTTTCGAAACGCTCAACATGAGGTTCAATGCCATGGCCGGTTGTTACCGCAAAAGCCCCGATGTAGTCCTCTAAGCCGGATGACTTCGGGGCAATTAAATCGGCAAGGCATTGATTCGGTCGGCCGGTGCCTTTGGCCATCTGTTGGCGAAGAAAATGGAGTTGGGCCACGGTTGCGTCGCGTTTGGAATCCTTGTAAACCGCCACATCGTCTTTTTCGAGACGGTTGGCAGGCCAGAATCCGAAAACGGCTTTCGCGGTCAGCCATTTTTCGTCAACAATTTGTCGAAGCATGCTTTGCGCGTCGTCGAAGAGTTTCGTCGCCACTTCACCGACGACGGAATCTTCAAGAATTTCGGGATAGATGCCATGTAGTTCCCATGAATTAAAGAACGGCGTCCAATCGATACGCTCAAGTATGGGCTCGAGCGGATAATCGTCCAGCGTCTTTAAACCCAAAAAGGTTGGTACTGGCGGGACGTAATTCTCCCAGTCAATCTTTGCCTCGTTGTTGCGGGCTTCGCCGATGGTAAGTAGCTTGCCCCTGCCCTCTCGGCCTTTACGCTTCTCGCACACATCTGCATATTCTTGGCGGATAGCGGCGGCGAATGCCGGGCGCGTTTCTTTGTTAAGAAGCTTTGATGCGACACCAACGACGCGCGAGGCATCTTTGACGTAGATGGCCTCGTGTGAATAGTTGGGTGCGATTTTAACGGCGGTGTGGACCTGTGAGGTTGTGGCACCCCCAATCAACAGTGGCAGGTCGAAGCCTTCGCGTTCCATTTCGGCTGCCACGTGACACATTTCGTCCAATGACGGTGTAATGAGACCGCTCAGGCCGACAATGTCACAGTTCTTTTCTTTTGCCGTTTTGAGGATGACTGCACACGGAACCATGACGCCAAGGTCGATCACTTCGTACCCATTGCATTGCAATACGACACCGACGATATTTTTCCCGATATCATGTACGTCGCCTTTTACGGTGGCCATTAAGATGGAGCCCTTTTTCTGGACTTTCCCGTCGGCACCCAAATCAAAATAGGGGTCGAGGTACGCAACGGCCTTTTTCATCACACGGGCACTTTTGACAACCTGCGGCAGGAACATTTTTCCGGAGCCAAAAAGGTCCCCCACGACACTCATGCCACCCATGAGTGGGCCCTCGATGACATCCAATGGCCGTCCCAGCAGTTGGCTAGCTT
>JAPKCZ010000594.1 GCA_028822745.1 Kiritimatiellia bacterium
CGGGGCCGCGAACCGACCTCCATTCCGGGATGCATGGTGGTTTAGCCCCCAACCCGGCCACGGCCATGTGCCGTCTACTGGCCTCCCTACACAACGACGATGGCAGCATTGCTGTGTCGGGCTTTTACGACGGCATCCTTCCTGTCAGTCCGACAGAGAAAGCGCTCGCCGACACCATGGCTTTTGACGTCGACACCTACAAACGCAATACAGGCGTTGCACCGGTCGGCGGTGAAGCCGGCAAAACGCCTGTTGAACGCCTAGGACTCCGCCCTGCGCTGGATTGCAATGGTGTCCACAGTGGCTTTAATGGCGAAGGGTCGAAAACCATCATCCCAGCACACGCACGCGCTAAGCTAACCGCACGTATCGCCGCGGGGCAGGACCCGCAGCAATGCCTCACAGCCCTCATAAACCACCTACACACTCATGCGCCAAAGGGCTTAACCCTGAAGATCTCAGAAGAAGGCGTCGGCGGCGTAGGGTTGCGGCTGGACCCATCAAGCGAACTCATTTCACGCGGAAAAGCGATCGCCGATACACTGACGGACAACGATGCTATTTACCGCTGGGAAGGTGCGTCGATTCCCGTGATTGCAGATCTCGCGGCAGTCGCTGAAGCCGAGCCACTCATGATTGGGTTCGGGTGCGAAGAAGACAACATTCATGCGCCCAACGAATCGTTCTCCATCGAACGCTTCCACATGGGATACACCTTCGCCAAGCGCTTCTTCCAGAGTTTCGACTAACGTTAAGAACTTCACAGAAGGTCGGAAAGTCAAGACGGACGAGGAAGGCTGCCCTTTGCGTCCTTCGCGACCTTCTGTAAATGATTTCAGGCGTCGAAGAGGTTCATTTGTGAATCGTCCGTTTTGACGCGGCGTGTGCGCTGACGGGCAAGTTTGGGCTGTCCTGCATCGCTCAGTTCACCTTCTTCGAGATTGGTCAGAATCTCTTTCGACCGATCAATCACAGACTGGGGCAACCCAGCAAGGCGTGCGACCTGGATACCGTAACTTTTATCGGTACCACCGCGCACGATTTTGCGCAGAAAAACAATCTGATCCGCACGTTCACGCACCTGAACATTGTAATTCGGGACGCCCTCCATGGTCAACGACAGCTCCGTCAGCTCGTGGTAGTGCGTTGCAAAGAGCGTTTTGGCCTTCACGCTGGATTCATTGTGAAGGTATTCCGCCACCGCCCACGCAATACTCAATCCGTCGAAGGTACTGGTTCCGCGGCCGATTTCATCTAGCACGATTAAACTGCGCTCTGTCGCATTATTCAGAATGTTTGCTGTTTCCTGCATTTCGACCAGAAAGGTACTGCGTCCACGCGCCAAGTCATCGCTGGCGCCAACGCGCGTAAAGACACGGTCAACGAGGGAAATCTCAGCCTCGCGCGCAGGCACATACGAGCCCATATGTGCCATGACGACGATCACAGCAACCTGCCGAATGTATGTTGATTTGCCGGCCATGTTGGGTCCCGTGATAATCGCGACCTGATCGCGCGTGCAATCCATCTCGGTGTCATTGGGAACAAAGCGTTCGGCCTCGGGCATTTGCTCAACCACGGGGTGTCGGCCGTCGCGAATGCAAACACGATCCCCACTTGTCATCGTCGGTTTAACATAACGGTAAACAAGGGCACGGTCAGCCAGTGACGCCACCACGTCCAACGTGGCGACCGCATCGGCTGTGGCTTGAATGTCCTCGGCCACGGCCGAAATTTTATCACGCAAGGCGAGAAACAGGTCATATTCGAGCGCTACCGACTTATCCTGCGCACCCATAATCGTCGTTTCGTACTCCTTGAGCTGCGGCGTCGTGAAACGCTCCGCATTGACGAGCGTTTGCTTTCGATCATAGTCCTCGGGTGCTAAATGACTTTGTCCCTTGGAAATTTCGATGTAGTAGCCAAAGACTTTGTTATGGCGGACCTTGAGCGTTTTGATCCCAGTGCGCTCCTGTTCGCTTGTTTGGTAGTTTGCCAACCATTGACGACCCTCGCCTGCCGCTTCGCGAAATTTATCAAGCTCCTCGTGATAGCCCGTCCGAATGATATTGCCGTCCTTAATGGTGATAGGCGGTTCATCCACGATGGCTTCAGCCAGCAATGTGACCAAGTCAGGGTTTGGGTGGATCCGCTCCGCGCAATCGCGCAAATATTTGGAGTCACTGCC
>JAPKCZ010000595.1 GCA_028822745.1 Kiritimatiellia bacterium
ACAGCTAAGATTAATATGAGGCGATTCACAGGTTTCTCTTTCACTGCGTGGCTGATGATGACTCAGCCAATCTTACACAATATCAAGATTATGGGAATGGCGTCTGAGTTGGATGCTCTGGTTAAGGCAATCCAGAAGGTTACGGAATCTTTCCGTTCATCCAGCGCAGCCACGCTTAAAGCCACTTGGTTCGGTTTTGTTTTCTAACGAGAGCGCCGGCTTCCGGAATGCCCCTTTTTCACGATCCAATGGGATATTTGAATGTCAGATTCTCGATGATACCCGAAAAGCCCTTGGAACTTTTATAATCGCCGACTTGCTGCCCGGTGTCGCCGCCAATCTGAATCGATTCCGTGGGCTCAACAGAAAGCAGTTGAACCATTTTTGGTTTACTTACAAGCATCTTATTGATCTTCAATAGCATGGCGCCTTTGTTGTTCCAGTTGGCTTCAAAATCGACTGTCTGGGTAATTGGCGCCGTCGAGGCGACGACCTCTCGTTCGCCATTGACGCAAGTTGCAAAACAAAGAAGCCCCTGGCTCATATAAATGGCGTAGCCATTGACGTGATCGCCATGGGCAAAGATCACGCCATGATTTGACCGCGGTGTGATGCGGCCCTTGATTTGCAAATTGCGCCCGCCCGCGATTTTAGGAAGGCGGAACGTAGGGAGATCCAGAAAATTGCTGCCATCAAATGTCAGTTTTTTGTGATTTCCATTAACACCACCCACATTGTTGAAGTTCAACATCTGATTGCCCGCAACCACAGCGATCATGGGTCCAGGCTTGGCAGGCTTAACCTGGCGATCAAACGCGTAGCCAATGCCATGCGCCCATTGGCCCAGCGACTGAGTCATCGAAGCGACACGCGTCGGCTGCTGATCAAAGAGATTCGTCGATTCAGAAGGATCATTGGCAAGATTAAAAAGCTGAGCTTCACTGCCATCGGGATTGATCATGAATTTGTAATCACCATCTCTCATCGCAAAGGTCGGACTCAGATGTTTGACAAGTCCACCTTTTAGCACGGAGTGGGGATGGCCATATTGCCAGAAAAGAGGAAGGCGACCAGAAGGTGTGCCCAACAGAACGCTGCTGCGGTCAATGCCATCCAGATCTTCTTCAACCTCAACACCGGCAATCTTGCAAATCGTCGGTGACAGATCGAGCGTGCTCATGATGCTGGTGTCATCTTGCGTGCCAGCTTTGATCCTGCCCGGCCAGACCGCGATGAAAGGCATGCGAATGCCACCTTCAAATATGGACCATTTCCGCCCGCGAAAGACACCTGCAAACCCCGCGGGCTTTTCGCCGTTGAGATATTTTTTGGCGCCATCAGATGGCCCATTGTCACTGGTGAAAATGATCAGCGTCCTTTTACTCAGTCCCAGATGTTCGATTTCATCAATGATGCGACCGATTTGGTTGTCCAAGTTTTCAAGCACTGCCAGAAAGGCCCAGTCGTAAGGATTGTCTGAAACACTTTTGTATTTGTCCTCAGTTCCCTTTGCGGGAATATGAGCTCCATGCACATCATTGGGGAAAAAACGGACATAAAAAGGTTTGTCTTTGTTGCGACGGATAAAATCTATCGTGTAGTCAACCTGGATTCTACTTCGATCAATCCTTTCACAGGCAATGATGGTGCCGTGTCCAAGCGCCTTGGCTTTTTCCAAGGCATTCGTATTTGAAATAATGCGATCGCCCAAACCTTCGAAAGAAACCAGCGACTCATCAAAGCCGTATGCCTGCGGCAGCGGGGCATCATCGACATCACGGCCTCCGCCCATGTGCCACTTGCCAAAATGACCAGTGGCATAACCCACAGTCTTGAGCTTTTTAGCGGTTGTCGGGGCGGACGCGTCCAGGTAGTTCTTCATGCCACGTGCCTTGTTGGCGGCGCGTGAATTGAGATAGGAGTGAATCCCCCAGCGTCCATGGTATTGACCGGTGGTGATGGCAACGCGTGATGGAGAGCAGATCGGCGAGGTGACGTAAAAGTTGGTGAGCTTTATGCCCGCCCTGGCCAGCCGATCGATGTTCGGTGTCTTACTCATCGGATTACCGAAACAGCTTGGGTCTGCAAAACCCATATCGTCGATAAAGATTACGACTATATTTGGTTTCTCCTCATTGGCGGGACAAGTCCATGCCGGTATGCAAAGCAGCAAAAATGTCGTTG
>JAPKCZ010000596.1 GCA_028822745.1 Kiritimatiellia bacterium
CCTGCGCACTCCGCTTGAACTCTCGCATATGTCCTGCTGACCACGCGTCAAACTTTCCGCTCGCCGTTCTCATATGAGGAACATTGCAGGGTCGCTGTAAGCCTGGAGCGGCATCGCGACTCTTCCGGCGTTTGGCCGTTTAGCACCTGAAATCAAAAAAGACTCTCGCTTACCATCGTTTCATCATGGAGTTCCGATGACAATAGAAGGTAAGGGCAATCTTTACGCTTGCTTTGGTCGCGCCGGATAAGACGAAAAGAGCATCCACATCAGATGAAAGGACAGATATGAAGCATTTAGCGAATGAGGCTGGCGAGGCAACGGAGGCAGCGATTGGGCAGGCGCATGCTGCCGATTCGCTTAAACGCAGTCTCGGCACGGTCAAGCTGGTCGTGTTCGTGATTGCTGCTGTGGCGCCGCTGGCCGCTGTCATTGGCGTGCTTCCGGTCGCTCTGGTTTTCGGAAGCGGTGCGGCGTTGCCGCTCGCATTCGTTCTGACGACCATTGTCGTCGCACTTTTTTGCGTAGGCTACTCGGCGATTAGCCGGGAAGTGACCTCCGGTGGCGCCTTCTATATCTACATCGCAAAGGGCTTGGGGAGACAGGTCGGACTCGGGTCGGCATTTACCGCGGTGGTGTCGTACGTGACTTTTGTGCCTGGCGGCCTCAGCTATCTCGGCTTTGTCATTCACACGCTGGTTCTCGACATGCTCGGCGTCGACATTCACTGGCTGTGGTTCAGCGGTTTGTCCGCGATCGCTGTTGGACTGCTTGGCTATCAGAAGCTGGACTTCAGCTCGCGATTGGTACTCGTGTTGATATCGCTTGAATTCGTGCTGCTGCTCGTGTTCGATTCTGGCATTGTGTTTCATCTTCACGCTGCGAGTCTGCCCGCACAAGCAATGAATTTCAAGGCGCTATTGGATGGCGCGCCCGGCGTGTCACTCCTCCTCGCATTCACGTGCTACTTCGGAATCGAATCTGCCGCCTTGTATTCCGAAGAGGCGCAGTCGCCAGAGAAAAGCGTGGCGCGTTCAACCTACATTGCGGTTGCCCTGATTGGCATTTTTTATTTCATCACCTCGTGGATCACCGTAGGGGCGATCGGTCCGTCGAACATACGCTCTATTCCTGAAGATCCAGTGGGTATGATTTATTTCCAACTTAGCGAAAAGTACGTGGGCCGGGTCTTTACCCACATTATTCAGCTGGCGGTTGCGACCAGTATGTTCGCTACGGTTCTTTCCATTCATAACGTGGCCTCCCGCTACATATTCGTGTTGGGGCGTCAAGGCTGCTTCCCGCGCCGGCTGGGGAGTATTCACCCGAGATTCCAGTCGCCGCATGTGGCGAGCGTCGCTGTAGCGCTTATTTCGGCGACGGTCGTGGTTGTTGCTGCTGCGTTCAAGGTGCACCCCATGCTGGGTCTCGGTACCGTTGCACTTGGTTTCGCCGCCGTCGGCGTGATGCTGATGCAGGTTCTGACCAGTCTGGCAGTCCTGGCGTATTTCCGAACACGTGAACCGCGGAACATGTGGAAACACGTTATCGCTCCGTCACTCAGTCTTGTCGGTTTGGCTGTGGGACTTGCGATCTCCCTGAAGAATTTCGAGTTCCTAAGTGGTAGCAATAACGCGACGATCAACAGGCTTCCGTATCTCCTTGGGATTGTGCTGTTGGGTGGAATTGCTTACGCAGGTTGGCTCAGGAAAGCCCACCCAACTCGCTTTTCTTCACTACGGTTCAATTGACACACTGAAATTCAATTTAAAGGGACGAGGGTTCCTGAATCATCTGTTCTTAAACTCGCAACGGCCATCAACAACTCGACCACCCTTGAGTGGTCTGGCCGGTTACTGCCCAATCAAGTCGGAATCGATAATCAGGGAGTAAATCGAAATGTCGAAAAATCGGCTAGTTATTACGACAGCGATGCTTTGCGCGCTATTCGCAAGCGCCGTGTGCAGCGCGGACGAAAGCACGGGCTCGCTTCGTAGCGCAATTGCGTCTGCGCTGAGCACGCAACAGGCTGCGAACGCTGCTGGCGAAGACGCTGCGCAACTCGCGCACCGGTTTTATACCAATGACGTTGTCATCATCGGCGAGGGCGAAACGAAACCCAGTCGAGGGATGGACGCCGCCGTGAAGGCCATGGTGGATTGGAACGACTACCTTGGG
>JAPKCZ010000597.1 GCA_028822745.1 Kiritimatiellia bacterium
GTAACTCGAGCACATATGTGTCATTTGATGTCATTTTGATGTCTTGATGAAAGAAAAGGCGCGATGATCCAACACTGGGCTCGCACCACCCTCACAATGTAGCGCCACAAGATTGTATTGTCACTCTGATATCCGTCCCTGATTGGAAATCGGTTAAGATCAGACGCATATCGATTGAAATTATTGCCCCAGTTTGTCTCGAAGCAGGTCGCCCACCATCTGCGGATTTGCTTTTCCACGACTCAAACGCATGACCTGACCGACCAGAAACTGAAGCGCAGCCGCTTTACCATTCCGAAAGTCGTCAACAGGCCCCTCATGCTCGGTAATGACCTGATCCACGAAACCTTCGATCGCACCTTCATCGCTGACCTGCGCCAGACCGCGCGCCTTAACAATAGCTTCAGGGTCTCCGCCTTCACGGAAAAGTACTTCAAAAACCTCTTTGGCTTTGTTCGAATTGATCGTTTTGTTGTCCACCAGCCCAATCAGCCGAGCAAGTGCTGCAGGTTCAATCGGAACATCAGCAATGTCGGATGGGCCCTCAGCCAAAAAACGAAGCATTTCCGTCATCATCCAATTGGAGGCCGTTTTCGCAGGCGCGCCATGTTCGAGAACGGCTTCAAAAAAGTCGGCCAGCTTTTTGTCGGCGACAAGGACCCCTGCATCATATTCGGGTAGGCCCATCGATTCGACGAAACGGGCGCGGCGCGCGCGCGGCAATTCGGGTAACGCAGCTCGCCATTCTTCGATTTGCTCATCCGTTAAAACAACAGGCATTAAGTCAGGCTCGGGGAAATAGCGATAATCGTGCGCATCTTCCTTCGATCGCATCGAGTAGGTCTCGGCTGTTTCGACATCCCAACGCCGTGTTTCTTGGACAATCGTGCCGCCCTCGTCAAGGACCTCAATCTGCCGTTGGATTTCACGCTTCAGCGCATTGAGTACACCCTTGAACGTGTTCAGATTCTTGTGTTCGGTTTTGCAACCCAGCGCATCTTGCCCTTCGGGCCTCACGCTGCAATTGACATCGCAACGCATGTTGCCTTCTTCAAGATTGCAATCACTGATGCCGCCGTAGAGCATGATTTCTTTTATCGACTGCAGATAAGCCACCGCTTCTTCCGGTGAGGACATATCTGGTTCGGACACAATCTCCATTAGGGGTGTCCCTGCACGATTGAAGTCGACACCGCTAGCTCCTGTAAAATGCATGTTTTTACCAACATCCTCTTCCAGATGGATACGCGTCAGCTCAATACGCTTGGCGTTACCGTCCACGACGATATCAACACCACCACCGATACATATAGGCTGATCATACTGAGTGATTTGATAATTCTTGGGCATGTCCGGATAAAAATAGCTTTTGCGGTCCCATTTGCTGTAGCGGTTGATCTCGCACCCCAACATCAGACCTGCCCGCGCTGTTTTCTGGACCGCCTCGCGATTCATGGTCGGCATGGCGCCGGGATAGCCGAGACAGATTGGGCACACCTGCGTATTTGGGTCAGCACCAAAGGCCGTGGTGCACCCACAGAAAATTTTTGCTTCTGTTTTTAGCTGCACATGTACTTCCAGACCGATAGAGACGATGTAGTTCATCCATCACCTCGACTGGTTTCGTAGGCGTGCCCCACGCGAAGAATATTCGATTCACCCATGGCGGGCCCTAAAACCTGCAACCCGACAGGCAACCCTTCGGATGTCATACCGCACGGCACAGACAACCCGCAAATACCGGCCAGATTCGCCGTAACCGTAAAAATGTCACCAAGATACATCTTTAAAGGATCATCGGAGATCTCACCGATATGGTAAGCCGCCGTTGGTGAACAGGGCGTCAACAGAGCGTCGCATGAGGAAAACGCCGATTCGAAATCACGTCGAATCAATGTTCTCACTTTTTGCGCGGAGAGATAGTAGGCGTCGTGGTAACCGCCGCTGAGCACATAGGTCCCAAGAATGATGCGGCGCTTAACTTCTTCGCCAAAGCCTGCGGCACGGGAACGTGAATACATATCTATAGGGTCGGTCGCCTCAGGAGCGCGCGCACCATAGCGCACCCCGTCGAATCGCGCCAAGTTGGCCGAGGCCTCAGCTGTCGCGATGATGTAGTAGGTCGAAATAGCATATTCCGTATGCGGCAAGGACACATCGACGATTTTCGCGCCAAG
>JAPKCZ010000598.1 GCA_028822745.1 Kiritimatiellia bacterium
TTTCATCGAGGCTTCGATCTCATCGATCTCAAAGGCTGCATCTCCCGTCAGGCGCTCGCACCCAACTGTCGACGTGTGGCTTCGCTCGAGGGTCGAGCGGTGGCTTGACTTCGCTTTTCATGTGTGTCCCAAATGGTCATGATGATTCGCAACGATACTCAACTGGGAGAAACTTGATGCCATCCAAGCTTGCTGTTCAGCTTTATACGATCCGAGATTTCACAAAGACGGCCAAGGATTTGGCCGAGAGCCTTGAGAAGGTGGCCCGAATCGGGTACCCAGCCGTGCAACTCTCGGCCGTGGGCGCCATGAATGGCGAGGCCCCGGAGGTCTCGGCCAGTGAGGTCCGCAAGATGCTCGACGACAATGGGCTCGCCTGCATCGCGACCCACCGCTCCTGGGACAACTTGCTCAACAACCTCGACGCCGAAATTGCGTTTCACAAGACGCTCGGGTGCGATTACACAGCGATTGGCGGCATCCCCAATGAACGCTACCCGCAGACTCATGAAGGCTATCGGGCATGGTTGGATGATGCGCGTGGTGTTATAGGGGCATTAAAGGCCGAGGGCATTCGTTTTGGTCACCATAACCACAGCCACGAGTTTTGCCGTCCAGAGCGGGGCGCGCCAACGCTGGAAGACATTCTGATCGATGAAGGCGGCAGTGACCTGATGATGGAACTGGACCTCTACTGGATCGCACATTCCGGAGCCAACCCGGAGCGAATTCTAGAGCGCTGTGTGGGACGCGTCCCCGTGATCCACCTGAAAGACAAAGAGGTGGCCCCTAACAGCAACGACACGCTGATCGCCCCTATCGGGGAAGGCGTGATGGACTGGGCCCACATCATTCCGGCCTGCGAGGCGGCTGGCGTCGACTGGTATGCGATCGAGCAGGACACTTGCCAGCGTGATCCGTTCGACTGCCTCGTGTCCAGCTATGAATATTTGACAAACATGGGTCTATAAAGCAATCGGACGACTGTGAAATTCCAGGAACACACCATCCTTCTCGGATTTCTTATTGGGCTGCATGCCGCCGCCGTGCCTGAAAAGAACATCATTTTCTTCATTACCGACGACGGCCAGCTGTAGCGCCAGCCGATCGGTGGTCATGTCGGGTCTGCACAATCATCAGAACGGCCCGTGGGCGTTTTACAATCTATTTACAATTCGTTTACGGGGAGATGACACCTAGGCGAGAGGCTTGTGTTGAAATGACCACTGTTCGATCCCCGCTGGTGGGGATTTCTTGCAGCCCGTGCGTGAGCAACGCACAATAGGAGGAGATGGTCATGACACATATACAACAAGAAAGAGTTGGCGGAGCCGGCTTGCGTCACGTAGCCGTGCTGGGGGGCCTTTTAGCCGTCTTTGCGTCCACGTCGTTTGGCTCCGTGCCGCTGGTTAGCTGCAAGGTCGAATTGGATCGCGCCATTCTGCCCGCAGGAAAAGGACAGAAGGCCGTGATAAAGGTCTCGCTGAACGCCGTTGCGTTAGCGGACCGCAAAAAACGTGCGCCCGTGAATGTGGCCATCGTGTTGGATCGATCGGGATCCATGTCGGGTGACAAGATTCGCAACGCCCGGGCTGCAGCTATTGAAGCCTTGAAACGTTTGGGACCGGACGACATCTTTTCACTCGTGACCTACAATCACGCTATTGAAACCTTAGTACCGGCCCAGCGCGTGAAAAACGTGGATCACATCATACGCCAAATTAACGGCGTCAAAGCCGAAGGAGACACGGCGCTTTTCGGTGGCGTGAGCCAGGCCGCCGCGGAAGTACGCAGGAACCTTGACCCGGAACGCATCAGCCGGATTGTGCTGTTGTCAGACGGCAATGCCAATGTGGGCCCACATTCGCCAGAAGATCTAGGGCGCCTGGGTGCATCTCTGATCAAAGAAGGAATCTCGGTCTCGTCCGTCGGCGTGGGCCAAGACTATAACGAAGATCTCATGACGCAATTGGCGCGACGCAGTGATGGAAATACCTATTTCGTGGCTGAAAGCATGGATCTTGTGCGAATATTTTCTGCGGAGTTCGGCGATGCGCTGAATGTTGTCGCGAAGCAGATCAAACTGGTGATCACCTTTCCAGAAAGCGTTCACCCCGTTAAGATCGTAGGGCTTGACGGACGTGTGCGCGACGACCGTGTTGAACTCAAT
>JAPKCZ010000038.1 GCA_028822745.1 Kiritimatiellia bacterium
CCTCCAGGAGGAAACGCAGGTGGACGATCCCGTGCTATGGACGCCACGCTGCCACGTGCAATGTTGACCCACCTTGCTTTCAGGATGATGTCCACGCCGATCGCCGCGCTGCTGCGATCGAACATCATATTCATCGCTGAAACCACCCTCATTGTCATCCTCGTCGCCTTGCTACTTTACTTCCGGAAACGCTTAAAGGATGAAGTGCTCGTCTGGAGCGAGCCCTATGGAAAACGCGGCATTGCCGAAAAGGCGCTTCAGGAAAGCCAGGAGCGCCTGGCACTCGTTCTTGAAGCGTCGGATCTGGGCTTGTGGGATCGCGACATTGCCAGCGGGCACACCGAACACAACGCGCGCTGGGCGGAAATGCTTGGCTACAAACGTGATGAGCTCGAAGGCAGTGCCGAATCGTGGCGTTCGCGCATCCACGCCGAAGACCGCGCCCGCGTCCTCGAAGCCCTGCAGGCACACCTTGATTATGAAACCGATCGCTACGAAGCCGAGTACCGTGTGATAGGAAGGTTAGGAAAACACGTTTGGGTTCACTCCGTTGGACGCGTCTCCAAACGCGACGACGACGGCACGCCCTTACGTATATCGGGCACCAATCAGGACATCACGGCCCGAAAACAGCTCGAAAAAGAACATCTGCGCGCAGAACGCGAACTGCTACAGACCCAGAAACTCGAAAGCCTTGGCGTTCTCGCAGGCGGCATCGCACATGATTTCAACAACCTGCTGATGGGCATCATGGGCAACGCCAGCCTTCTCGGTTTCTCCCTGCCCGACGAGCACGAAGGGCGCCACTACCTGGAAGACATCGACACATCCTCACGCCGCGCCGCCGATCTCTGCCGGCAATTGCTCACGTATTCGGGGCGCGGAAATTTCAACGTAGAAACGATTGACGTAAACTCCTTGATCATGCATAGCAGATCCCTTTTGGAAGCCAGCACCGGCGAAAACGCGACACTCCAATACGCCCTGCACCCAGCCCCCCCCCATGTTGACGCAGATGCATTGCAAGTTCGCCAGGTCATCGTCAATTTAGTCAAAAATGCGGCCGAATCTTTAGGCGACGGAAGGGGCGACATCACCATCACAACGGGGGCAACGGATTGCGACGACGCGTTCCTCGCAAACGCCTTCGTGGGGGAACACGCCATCCCCGGCCATTACGCCTACATCGACATCTCAGACACAGGCCTGGGCATGAGCCCCGACACGCTCACCCGCGCGTTCGAACCTTTTTTCAGCACAAAATTTGCAGGACGCGGGCTCGGCCTGCCAGCCGTTCAGGGCATTGTCCACGGTCATGAGGGCTGTATTCATATACAGAGCGAGGCGCGCAAGGGCACGTGCGCACGTGTCCTTTTCCCAATGAGCGAATCGCAGGCCGTCAGCCGCACGGCACCAGAGCACGTCAGCGCGGACACGCTTCTGCACGGAACGGTCATGGTCGTGGACGACGAAACAACCGTGTTAGCGGTCGCGAAGCAAATGGTTGAGCGCTTGGGACTGAACGTGATTACAGCCGTCGACGGACGCGACGCCCTTGACCGTTTCAAAGCGTTCGAAGGCGTGATTGACTGTATTTTACTCGACCTCACCATGCCACATATGGGCGGCGAGGAAACATTTGATGCCTTGTACCGGCTGGACAGCAACGTGCAGGTTCTCATATCAAGCGGCTACATGGAACACAATGTGGCCAGACGCTTTGAAGGACGCCAAATCGCAGGATTTATCCAGAAGCCTTACGACGTCGACGGGCTTCGCGACGCTCTACACCGACTCATTGGCTCGGCCATGCGCCCCCGCTAAGCAGGGACTGGATTCGCGTCGCGATATATTGCGTGAGCGGCGTCACGGCAGTCTTCACGGTGAGTGCCTGCTCAGACAGATACGCATCTACTGAGAGTGGTTCGTCAAAGGTGACAGAGGCCTCGCGCGGCACGGGATAACACCCTTCTCCTAAAACGTCTTCCTCGAGTTTGAGTAAGGTCTCGGCAATTCGATCGACACTGGGATCCTCACGAAGGTACTGGCCAGGATAGCTGTACAGTTGCACGGCAACAAATAATCGATCCAGATCATCGTACAGATGCCAGGCGTCGGATTCGCTCAGACGTTCCGTAGGATCCACGAGTTGTTTGCGAATGCGACCACGGAGGGCCTTGACCCTATCCGGGATGTGTCCGTCTCTGGGGACGCAACCATGCTTTTGCTCGAGCGGGTCAACCAGGGCGTCTTGAAAACGGGCAATCCGCTCGGGCAGTGGTGCATCGAGCGTATGCCCGAGAAACTCTTGTTCCTTCAGGGCAATGAGACCACCCCCCAGGTGATAGATACGTTCAATAATGTCCAAATGCGGCCGGGGCTTCCAGGTGACGCGTTCTTCGAGGCGGGAAATTCGGTCCGCAAACGTGGCTTGAACGCTGGGATCATGCCGATAGCGCAACGCGGTCGGTACGACATACGAGCGCTTGCCTTCGGGCAATTTTGCGCCAGCGCGCAATAGAATCGTGGCGACACCTTCGTTGAGTTCATCCAGCTTCTCGTGGTGGTGATAAATTTCCCCCTCGGGAAACATGACCAACGGAAATTCCCCTTGCTGCAAAATTTTCATCGCCATCTTGATCGCGGCCACATCGACCCCCTCGCGATCGACCGAAAAGGCCCCCATACGCTGCAGCGCAAATGCACCGAGTCGACCCCGCTCAAAGGCTTCCCGGGCCGCCATGAAGTGAAACAGAACGCTCGCTCGATGGGCCGCATTCACAAGCACGTGCGGATCCGCATGATCTGCGTGATTGGGAGCAATCAACACTGCGTGCTTCTCCTTGCTCAAGACAGCAACCTGCTCAAGTCCGGCAATGTGCGTCACGCGCGTTTTAAACTGCCGCGCAAGCATGACGCGATGGCTAATTCGAACAAGCAACGGCGTCCACACGCGCGAATATAGCGGCGGACGAAATACGTACGGTTTTTGAGGTCTGAAAATATTCACGCACGCCCCTTCAGTACACGTCGCAGTTCGCCACGCAGTCGCTCCACGGACGGTTGCGTCTGTTCATAAATAACGTCGGCTTTGTAGAAGTCGAGTATATCAATGCCCTCAATTTCGGGGCGAATATAGATATCAGGCGGACAGGTCTTGCGTTTTTCCGCAATGATCGAATTCTGCATGATGTCGAAGGTGCCCAGCACGGAACGAAACACGTTGGGCACCTTACCCGGGTGTTCGCCCAAAGAGCCCATAACGTCAATGGCGACGACGACATCACAATCGGCAAGCAAATCATGTGGCACCGGATTCACGCCTCCGCCATCAATCAAAACGCGACCCTCAATTTGGACCGGCGTAAACACACCCGGCAACCCCATACTGGCCTTAACAGCAGGAAGCAGCGGCCCCGAATCAAACACCACTTGTGACGCGGCCCAGAAATCGGTAGCGACCACCTGCAGCGGAATCTCGAGATCTTCGAAGGTCTGTACCCCCATCGCGTCGTAAAGAAAATCAATAAACTTGTCGCCCTTAAAAAGGGCGCTTTTCCCGAATTCAATGTCAAAGAATTCAACCCACTTAAGCACATCACGCTTTTTTAGAGCGTCGCGAAACGAATCACCCTTCGAGATGATCATACGCGCCACGCCTTCAGCGATACGCTCTCCACTTTTGCCACTTGCATACAGTGCGCCGATAACGGAACCGATGCTCGTCCCCGCGATACGATGTGGCCGCAACTGCATCTCATCAAAAACGCGAAGCAACGGTATGTGCGCCAAGCCCTTTGCGCCACCCCCGCCAAGTGCCAATCCGATGCGTATATCTTCACCCATAGAGACCCCTTCCCTACAATCCAACAGATTTCATCCATTTTTGCGCGACACCCGGTCGGCAAGCAACGCTTGAAGCGCGAAGCCCTACAATGCTATGGTCCAGATCGCTTTCTGCAACAACGAACGTTGGCCACATTGTGCAAAATTTCATCTTCATACTTACCTGTGTACCCATTCTGGTGGGGCCTTGGCTCTTTGGCTCTAGAGAATTGTGGTGGTTCTGGCCTTTTACACTATGCATTTTCATAGCCACCATGCTCTTTGGCATTCAACAGTTCAAGCAGAGCCTGCAACCGAGTTCAGCGGCCGTTTCAGGCGACGACAGCGACGACCACAGCATTTGGCTGCGACGTCAACGTAACGTCCTGCTCCTCGGCTTACCGCTGTTGGTATACGCCATCTGGTGGTTAACGCAACCCGTCGTTTACATGTTGGCCGAAATCAGTGTTCTGCTTCTCGTTACGCCTGCACTGCTCGCCGCCATCGTCATTTTCGGGATTACCCCAGAACAGCGCCGCCGTCTTTTCACGTACATCATACTCAACCTGTTTCTGCTCGGCCTGTACGGCATTATTAACCACGCTGTAACGGATAGTCGAATTGTGCTTTGGGCCCCAGGATACGAACAATACATGATCGATCATCGCGCTACCGGTTCCTATTTCTGCCCAAATCATTTTTCCGGTGTCATGGAAATCGCTACGGCGATGGGTCTGGGCGTATTTTTGACCCGACGCGTGTCACACCTGCAACGTGCCATTGGATTGTTACTTGTCGCCCTAGGGTGCATTGCCGTTGTTCTCAGCAAGTCAAGAGGTGGCGGCCTCACGCTACTGCTCATCTTTGTGGCCAGCCTACACTGGGGATTCACCAACTGGCCGCGGCGTGCGCGCTGGTGGTGGCGGGCCGCCTGCGTCGCCATGGGTGGCATTTTGGTGACGGGCATGGTCTTGGTGGCGGACGGCTTCATCGGGCGCTACGAACAATACGTCCGGCCAGACCTTCTCGAAGGCTTGTCATTTAAGGACGCAAGCGAGGCTCTCGGTCGCAGAATAGAGAACTCAAGTCGTGGGCGCATGTTTGCAGGCGCCTACCGCGCATGGCAAAGCGCACCCGTCACGGGGATTGGCCCGGGCATGCACACCACGTTTTGGCCACACTTTGCCGCCGAAACCGACGGCGACGCCATTGCCGCCGTATGGCCCACGCGCAGCAACCACCACTTCTGGTCAGACGAAGTTCACAGCGATTGGCTTGAAATGCTGGAAGAATATGGCCTTGTAGGCTTAGCCCTCCTACTGCTCCCTGTAACGTACCTGTTTTTTGTATTGTCGCGTACGCTTCGGCAGGATCGAACTGTCCGACGAGAACGCAAGACAACCGGAACGCATCTCCCACGCGAAGCCATGGCACTGGGTGCCATACTGGCCTTCATCGCCATGGCCTTTCATTCGCTTGCCGACTTTAACCTGCAAATGCCCGCCACGGTTTGGCTACTTTCAGCAATTTTGGCACTACCCATTGGTATGATGGGCGAAAAACGCGCTCGATCAAGCCGCTCATGACCGATATGCGCCCAATTCCTAAAACACCAAGGCATGGAGCGATGCCCAGAATCATTACAGCGAGATTGACGAAAGCAGAGCTAAACTGAAAGAATGTCCGCTGACCTGGCCCTGATTTCGTTTCAAAACCGCATCGAAACAAACACGCAGTTGTCCCTATGCCTCAAACATTTTTAACGCCCATCATTATTTTTGTCGCCGTGATTTTTTGTTTTGCGGTCCTTTTCCTCGGCGACTTTAACTTGCTCGTTCTTGGTGCACTAATTCCGCCACTGTTGGTTTCAAGTACACGAACCGACCTCTGGGCCGCAGCCATTCTTACCTGCCACCTCTCATGTCTGCGTGTCCCGGGGATCCCTGGCCAAGTCGAACTCTATGAAATCCTCATTGTAGGCATGGTCGGACTGCTCATCCTGAAAAACCTAGCCTCACATTTTACACCGAAACTCACGATGACCAAATTCTGGGCTGCCTCTTTTCTGATCGTGCTTATTGTCCTCATGGCCGAACGTGGCTCAGGCTTTCAGGCGCTCGGCAGCGACATGTGGGGCGGATCCGCCTACATTCATTTAATTTGCGGCATTCTGTTTTTTCTCTACGCCGATCAGATTTCATTGAGCCCAAAAACGTGGCGCGTTACCTTTATTGCAATGTTCGCGTTGGCGACGTTACCGGCCGTGAGCGAACTCATATACAATGTCAGCGACGGCGCCGCACAGTGGCACTTGCTATTTCTGCTGCCCTATGAAACGGCATCCGCCTCGCTCAACACCCACGCCATAGCCCGCTATCAGTCGCTAAATATTCTTACACCCATTTTCCTACTCCCCTTTTTGTTGCTTCCATTTACAGGACAACACCGCAAATGGTACTTCATCGCAACGTTGCTCATCGTCGGCCTAGGCGGACTATCGGGACATCGCATGGTGATCGTCACCATAGGCCTGACGATCTGGGTTCACGTCTACTTTCAGGTGCGCAACAAAGTTTCTTACATTCTGTTATCCCTCTTGTTCGTCTCGGCGGGACTGTTGGTTATTGGACAACTCGCCCCACTTCTACCGAAACCACACCAACGTATGCTTTCCATCATCCCGTTTGCGAACGTTGCACAGGACGTCTCCACGGACGCCGCAGGCACAGTCACATGGCGAATCAAAGTCTGGAAAGAAGCGATCGGGATGATCCCCGAGTATCTTTGGCTCGGCAAAGGCTTTGCCTTTTCCGTCGACGCACACTTGTCCCACGCAGCCCGTTTCTCGGAGGCCTACGCGACACGGTGGGCCATCGTTCAAACCGCGTTTCACCAAGGCATACTGAGTCTACTGGTTGGCACCGGGCTTGCTGGATTAATCTCAGGTACGGGATTTATGCTAGGCATGAGCCTTCGACACAATCAGACGAAAAAGCAGGAATGGCACGACAAAAAACTGCAACGCATGCACAATGTAATGTTTTCGTACTTCGTCAGCCAAGCCATCATTTATGTCGTTGTGTATGGCGACGCGCAGGCCTCCTTTCCGCAGCTTTTCCTGCATGCCGGCATTCTCGAAGCCTTGCGCTTTTCGGATAGCAATATTGCACCCAGTGCCATTGAAACGCAGACTGAGCCCGAGTCCCAAACACTCGCACAGCAGCCTCTTGGCCGGCCCTATTCCCGCTCCCTTCCCGCATGGTCCAACGACACATGATTTCATCCTTTGATAAAGTCAACATCATGGGCGTCAACGTCGACATCGCCTCGGTCGACCGTGCCGCCGAGCACCTCGTCAACAGCGCAAAACAAAACACCGGCGGATATGTGTGCGTAACGAGCGTTCACGGCATTGTTGAAGCGCAGGAAAAACAAGACTTCCGAGACATTCTCAACAACGCACACATGGTCACCTCGGATGGCGTTCCTCTGGTCTGGTTCGGGCGCATTAAAGGACACGCCGATATGCAACGCGTGTACGGCCCCGACCTGATGCTGGACATCATGAAACGGACTCAGGACGGTGCGCTGACGCATTTCTTTTATGGTGGCAACACGGGCGTGGCCGAGGAGCTGAAGGCCCGCATGGAAGCACGCTTCCCCGGTGTCGTGGTGAGCGGCACATACTGCCCGCCGTTCCGACCGTTGACCGACGATGAAGCGTCCGAGCTCGTTGCGCAGATCGACGCCTTGAAACCCGATTTTTTCTGGGTTGGCCTTAGCACGCCCAAGCAGGAAGCATTCATGAGCGCCTATAGCGGGCGACTCGCGACGCGTGTTATGCTCGGCGTCGGCGCCGCGTTTGATTTCCACTCGGGGCACCTACAACAGGCACCAGCGATCCTCCAAAAGGCAGGCCTCGAATGGGCGTACCGCCTATACCGGGAACCGAAACGCCTATGGCGCCGGTACCTCAAGAACAACCCTATATTTTTATGGGGTGCCTTCCGCCAACTGACCGGCCTGAAGCGCTATCCGCCCTCATAGGGGAGCCGCCGCCGACTTGGCTGAAAGGCCATGACAGGGTCGCCCGCTCGGCAAAAAATTAGATTAGTACGCGCCCTCAGCGAAGAGAACAACGGCGCCGGTCCTAATCATGATTTTCACGTCCATGATCATGGTCTGATTGCGAAGATAAAACACATCCAAGATACACATGCTCTGGAAATCCAAATCGCTGCGCCCTGAGATTTGCCACAAACAGGTTAAGCCCGGCATGCCGTTATGCCGTCCGTAATGCCAATCTTCATTGACGTTTTCATAATCACGGCGCGGCAGGGGCCGCGGACCAACAAGTGTCATTTCGCCCCGCACGACGTTCAGTAGTTGCGGAAGCTCATCCAGGCTGTATCGACGCAGAAATTTACCCACAGACGTTACACGCGGATCATTTCGAATCTTAAACAATCCATC
Organism: Kiritimatiellia bacterium; assembly: GCA_028822745.1. Taxonomy (GTDB): domain Bacteria; phylum Verrucomicrobiota; class Kiritimatiellia; order UBA8416; family JAIOPI01; genus JAPKCZ01. Next base: position 8,299 of record JAPKCZ010000038.1, read on the forward strand.
GCCTGACTCGTTCTGCCCCTGCAATTCGGAGAGACGTGCATCAGCATCGCTGTACATGGTGCGAAACTTGATCATGCGAAAAGGTGAGCCCATCTTCCCAATACGCTCCTGTGTATAAAACGCGGAACCCTTGCTTGTCAGCTTAACCGCCAGCGCAATACACAGAAACAGCGGCAGGGCTGCTACAGATGCAATCAACGCTAAAAGTTGTGACACCCGTCGTTTGGAACGCTGGAAACGCTCGGCGGAGGACAAGGCGGCGAAGTGATAGAGTGCGCCGCCATGCGCCACATCGAATCGGATGCGCGCACGGTTTACAAGGACATCCAACTTGTCGGATTGAATCTTAACGGGCAGGTCCAAACGGTCAGAGAGTTCAAGAAATTTCATGATCTGCTGAACAGACATGTCATTATCCACGACGATTAGCATGCCCACATCGTGCGACGCCGCCGAAGCCTCTATCGCAACCAAGGCCTTTTCGATATCACGATGCGGCGACAAGACCAGCCGATCGGCTATGTACAAACCGTGCGGTTCTTTCTCGCGAACGTGCTGCTCAATCAACGCGGCGCTCTTGCCTTCACCCACAAGCAGAACGGGCCAGCAGTCCCATCCATGCCGAGATCGCAACCATCGCAACAGACGGTCGAGTTGTGCGCGATAAAACACACAGCAAAAAACATTTAACAAGAGTACCAGAGCGAAAAAACTGCGGGGATGAAACACGTTTCGGTCGAGGTAGAAATACGTAAATATGATGGCCAGCGCGATGACATTAGCGACCAAGATCTCGGCAGAGACAGGCTCACGAATAATAAATCGCCGTTCGGTATACAAATCCCGTAACGCGTAAACGCCACACACGATGATGGTCAAAAAGCAGATAATGCGAAATGCGCTGGCCGCATAAAACAGTTCATAGGATGCGCCAAGTGCACCAGTCTCACGAACATCAAGCGCTCGATTGAGAAAATCAAACAGATGCAACCCGAACGTGGAATCAAAACGTATCCACATGGACAGAAAATATGCGGTAACAAGAGCGATGAAGTCGGCAAAGAAATGCAGCAACCACAGATTATGGATTCGCTTGTCAGACATAGAGGCCCAGCATAGCAGTATGCGGAAGCTCGGTGCAAAGACGTTTTTTCGATGTCCGAAAGGAGCGCCACGTCAATTGAAGCCCATATAGTGGATTTTGCGTCCCCACTCGCTTGACACGACCATCCCTGACAGCAACACTGAATCTGCCCCATGAAAACACCGGTTGAGACCCTATCCCTACTAAGACTATCGCTGGCCTTTGTGCCGGTGGTGATCGTCATCATCTATTTGTTCAAATGGTCTCTGAACGGTCGTACCACGCTATACGCCGTGGCGCGCATGCTGATCCAGTTGATGTTGATCGGCTACGTCTTAACCTTTGTGTTTACGACCCATAGCAGCCTGCTGGTGGTGGGCGTATTGTGTTTCATGCTTGGCACGGCCAGCTGGATCGCGTTGCGCCCGCTCGCACAGAAGTCGGCACGCACGTATTTGCACGCGACCCTAGCCATCGTCACCGGCGGTGTCTTAACGCTGGCACTGGTGACACAAGGTGTATTGCGCGCCGACCCATGGTACGCGCCAGCCGTGGTCATCCCTTTAGCGGGAATGATCTTCGCCAGCTGTATGAATACGATCAGTCTTTCAGCGGAGCGTTATCACGCCGAACGCGAACGCGGACTCGATCTGACGGCCTGCCGAAACGCGGCCCTGCAAGCGGCACTGATTCCCCTCACGAATTCACTGTTTGCTGTAGGCCTTGTTTCCTTGCCCGGCATGATGACGGGACAGATTCTGTCGGGCGTCGATCCATTAATCGCAGCACGTTACCAAATTATGGTGATGGCCATGCTCTTCGGATCATCAGG
>JAPKCZ010000599.1 GCA_028822745.1 Kiritimatiellia bacterium
GGTGTCGGCAATCAGCTCAAGGCGTTTGCAGGCATGGTCGACGTCACGACGCGGACCTGACACAACGATCCACGACAGCTTCATCTGCGGAAGCGCCAAAACTTTTGAAATGCCACTAAGCGTAAAGGTCAACACCTCGGATTCTGCAGCACGAGATTGGCGCCCCAGACCCGATGGAGCGAACTGATAATCCGCGAACACTTCGTCCGAAATCAACGCAAACGAATGTGCCTGCGCCAATTGAACAAGTGCCGCCCACTCCTCCCGACGCACAACAGACCCGGTTGGATTATTCGGTGAGATGGAGACCAAGGCGCGTAGCCCCTGCGCAATCCCCATACGGAGGGCCTCCACATCCAGCCACCAACGCCCATCATAGTGCAAAGGATAGCGCCACAGCGTCACATCCGACAGGTCTGCCAGATAATCGAGCAACGGATAACTTGGTGCAGGCATAGCGACACACTCACCAACGTTGACCAGCAAACGGAAAAGCCAGGCGTAAGCTTCGCTGGTGCTAGCGGTCAGAAAAATGTGTTCAGGATTAACGTCGCAACCGCCGTCTGCATAATAGGCCGCTATCGCCTCCCGTGCGTGAAGCGATCCTCGCGCATCGGGCTGATACGACGCATGCGCGTTCGCCCAGATTGTGGATGCCTGGCCCCATGCCTCGGGAAAACCAAGTCCACATTGTGTTGTATTACTGATGGTCAGATCATTTAGCAGACGGCCTGAGCGTCGAGCGGCACGCACCGCATCACTGATCGCGTTTGTCTGCAAATTCCATGAAGTTCTGTCTGTAAACATATTGCCTTTGTGCAAGCATGTCATATAAGGTCCTCGGATCGTACATGCCGCCATACGAGAACGGCCAAGTAAACCTCAATAGTGGGTTTTAATTCAACGGATATAAATGACGACACCAGCGAAAACCGAAAACGAACTAGCTCTTTCGCCCGAAGCACGAGGCTTTCAGCACGTAGCCACGGTAGAGGAAATCCCTACGGATCGTGGTTTCCGCGTGAAGATCGAAAATAAATACATCGCCATCTTCAAAGTGGACCAAAAGATCTACGCCATTAATGCGCTGTGTCCGCACGCAGGCGCGTTCTTGGACATGGGCTACATGGACAAACATTCTGTCATTTGCCCGATGCACGGTTGGGATTTCGACGTTCGATCAGGTGAATCACCCACTTACGGCATCTCGACATCCTGCTACGAAACTTTTGTCGAAGGCGATGCGGTCTACGTCAAACCCTGAGTGGGGCCGTTTGACAGCATTCGCTACGTGCGCATTCCCGGCAGGACGTAGAGCATCCAGAAGACGAGTACGCCCGTCGCCGAAACGTAGACCCATACCGGCCACACAATACGCATCAGGCGAGCGTGCCTGGCCCAGTGCTCACGACGGGCCAACCAATAGCCACGCAAGATAAAGGGCACCATTAAGGCGGCCAACAGGATATGCGGTAGCAGGACGACTAAATAGAGCTTGTAGGTCCAATCCTCTTTGAGCGGATAAGGCGTCGAACCGTGCAACCCGTGATTGTACAGGTACACGGTGAGAAACATGCCCGATGAGGTCAATGCCGCCGTCATGCAGCGTTGATGACGTTCACGATTCTTGCTGCGAATGGCCAAGTACCCAGCGATTAACAGAACCGTACTCAGCGCGTTGAGTGATGTCGAAATACAATGATACAGGTTCGGCTGTGGTAAAATGATCTCAGGCATCAGGGTTCTCCAGCAAATAGCGTGCATCTTTTTTCAGTTTCGCCATGGCTTTATCATCCGTTCCGTCATAGTAGGCACGAATGTTTGTACGACGATCCACGAGCACAAAGTGTGTCGAATGATTGAGCGGGTCTTCGGGTGTACCGATCTTAAGCCCTTCGACGGAGAGTCGTTTGATGTCCTCCATCGGTCCGGTCAAAAATTCCCAATTCTTGTGATTCGCCCGGTGCTTCTGGGCAAAGGCTTTTAAGACGGCGGGCGTATCATAAGCGGGGTTGATGGAGATTGAGACAAAGGTGAGGCTATCCGTGCTGGGCAACGCCTTTTGCAACTTTGAGGTCTGCTCCATCATGATCGGGCAGGTTGTCGCACAGGTCGTAAAGACAAAGTCAGCGACCCAGACTTTTCCGGTCAGATTTTGCAATCCGAA
>JAPKCZ010000600.1 GCA_028822745.1 Kiritimatiellia bacterium
GCAATATCCGGGACGTCCGTTCGTCGTCATTCTGAACAGCGACGACGTTGAGCTGCGCGTTTCTGTGCTGTTCTCGCAGGGTGAATGGCTATTGGTTGGAGACGGCGTGCGCGTCAACGCTGAGGGTTTACGTGTCGTGCCGGGAACGTCTGAAGGTGATCGTAAACTAAACTTGAAGGTCCCGCCGCTGACGTCGCTGATTTTCATGCGACGCTAGGCTGAACGGGGCGTTTTGCAGCTGTTCATTTATCTTCTTTTAGGCTAGGTTTATTTGAAGCTAATAGTGTCCAATTAAACGTGAGGTGATAGAATGAACTCGAGCCCTGATAGATCTCTGGACCCGTCTGTGTTGGACGACATGCAATTACGTCGCGCATTGGGTCTACACCGGCGTGGTGGTTTCACCTTGATCGAATTGTTGGTCGTCGTTGCTATCGTCGCCGTTTTGGCCAGTCTACTCCTTTCCGCTATACCAAAGGTTAAACTACGTACGCAAATGACCCGAGCGCGCCAGGATATCAATCAAATCGAAATGGCGTTTACTGCATATTTCACCGAATACAAACGCTGGCCCACGGGCATCGCTGGCTACGACAACACGCCAGACAATGAAGGCAACCTGACCGGCGTTGAGATGGTGCCAGGCGTGGTGAAAATGTTGGCCGGTGATGATGTCAACAGTATGAATCCGCGTCGCATCGCCTTTTTGGAAGTACGAAGTGCCGATACGCAACTGACAGGCGCATTCGTAGATCCATGGGAAAACCCCTATAAATACATGTTGGACTACAATCAGAATGCGGATCTACTTGTCAATTTTTCAAACAATGACTGGTCGACCAATTTTCCCAACAAAGCCGTCGCCGTATGGTCTCGTGGATTGAACGCCAGTGACATGAAAAGTGATGGCGGAAACAAGGATGACGTGACGAACTGGTGAGTCCTGCGAGGCTCGGGTTCTGCGCGATCGTGCATTGTTTGATCTGGATGGGGCACACTAGCTTTGCTAGGATCCACGGCTATGAATGATGATATTGTAAGTCAGGCCGTCTGGGGTTGGCGTAAGAAGGGTGAGGCGTCTGCTTCCGCATCTGAAGATATTGGAAAACGCCGCCGCCACGCAGCGATCGAATTTTGTGTCATGCTCGCCGTTGCGTCTCTGCTGCGGTTCGTCTTTAAAAAGCCTACACTCAGCCTGTTTGTCGCGTCAATGGCCACGGCCGTGCTGGTCGGTGGCTTTTGTATGCCTTCTCTTTACTATGGCATAAAGCGTTTTGGCAGCATGCTTGCACATCGGCTCGGTCTGGCGGTGACGTGGCTTTTGTTGGTTCCGTTCTTCTATATATTCTTCACGATTACCCGAATCATTTTTGTGATGCTCGGCAAAGATGCCATGTGTAGAGAGCTCGATCCTTCCGCAAAATCCTACTGGATTGCGCACGCCGGATCGCCTGAGCCCGAGCAGTACAGAAAGCAATACTGACACATGAATATCCTTGGTATCAGTGCATATTATCATGATTCAGCCGCCGCCTTGATTCGCGACGGGGAAATCATTGCAGCGGCGCAAGAAGAACGCTTTACGCGCAAGAAACACGATCCCGGATTTCCCGCGGAGGCTGTCCGGTATTGCTTGGCCGAAGGTGGACTTACGGAAGCCGGCGTGGACGCCGTTGCCTTCTATGATAAGCCGATTACAAAATTCGGACGCATCATGGAAACCTATTTTTCCGTTGCGCCACGTGGACTGAAGCCGTTCATGATGGCGATTCCCTTGTGGATGCGTGAAAAGCTCTGGATTCCACTCCAAATTGAAAAGTCACTCGAGTCATGCGGCGTAACCATTCCGCACCAAAACGTCTATTTTACAGAACATCACGAATCCCATGCGGCCAGCGCCTTTTTTCCAAGTCCGTTTGAAAACGCTGCCGTACTGACGATCGACGGTGTTGGCGAATGGGGCACAAGCAGCATTGGTCACGGCATCGGCAATCGTCTGAATCTGGTTCAGGAAATGCATTTTCCCCATTCGCTCGGTCTGTTGTATTCTGCGTTTACGTACTTTACGGGGTTTAGGGTCAATTCCGGTGAGTATAAACTCATGGGGCTCGCCCCCTATGGTGAGCCAACGTATGTCGACTTGATCCGCGAGACTCTTTTGGATTT
>JAPKCZ010000601.1 GCA_028822745.1 Kiritimatiellia bacterium
CTTCATTCAGATCGTTACTTCGAGACATACTCAGGAACCACTTTCTCCCCCATGGCCCACTGGATGCCGCGCTTCACGATCTCAAACAGTTCGGGGATCTGAAACTCATCCGCCACATGACCGAGTGAGCTGTAGAAGATACGTGAGGGCCCGAAGGTCCGCTTCCAGACCACCGGCATGACGGTGCCCTTGATCCAGGGGGTGTCGCCGTGGCGGCCACTGAAGGTGGTCGTGGCGAGGACCTCGTTGCTGGGATCGGTGTGCATGTAGTACTGCTCTGACTTGATCCAAAAATCCTTGAGCCCCTTCGTAATGGGATCCTTCTGATTGGTCACCTTGACCTTGTAGCGGATGATATTGCCGGGATGCGCCACCCACTGCCCGCCGGTCATGAACTGGTAGTCCGTGTTGTTTCGGAAGGAGTCACACATCCCGCCGTGCCATCCGGCCACGTTGGTGCCGTTCATGACGGCATCTTTCAGGCCCTGCCATTGCGGACCCGTGATCTCACCCATCGTCCAGATCGGAACGACCAGGTCAAAGTTGCGCATGCGACGCTTGTTGGTATAGATCTCCATCGTATCGGTGACCACAACACGATAGCCTTTCGACTTCAACCAGGGCGCAATGAGATCGGCACACTCTTTGGGCGTATGCCCGTCCCATCCACCCCATACCACCAGGGCCGACTTCTGCTTCTTTTTTGCTGCTGCTTTCTTCGTCGCCATGTCAATATCCCTTGGTTGGTGCTCTGAATGTCGCGTACGGAATCCTGCGAAATGCGAATTCTTGTCATGCTATGTTTGTGTTGCGCTAATTGAAATGGATGTTATTGTCTATCTCATGGACGATTTTACCATTCATGCTGCTCCGCTTGTGAGGCGTCTTCCCTCAGGACTCCCTGTAGAGACGATTGGTTACTGTCACCGCAAGCGGGTCCGTGTGGGGCATGCGTTTGAGACCGTCAACTTCTCTTTTATTCTCTCGGGGGGAGGGACCTACCTCTCCAGGGGGAAGGTCGTGGAGGTGGAGGCGCCCTGTGTGATCACGCAGTTGCCCGGTGAAACGATGGATTACGGCCCGAGTGGGCGCTGGGAGACGTGGGAAGAGCTCTACCTGGTTTATGCGGCCACCCAACTGGGGGAGTTGCGTCGGCGTGGACTCGTTCTTGAGCGCAAACCGCTCTGGCCGGTGCGACGCGATACCCCGATGCGCGAACAGTTGACCCGCCTCTTCCGGTTGCTCAACGATCCTGCTGAGACTGGGGCTCCTGATCGCATTGATCGCGCTTGCGAACTGCTCGTGGTGGAGAGTCGATTGGGTGAGAGCCGCCCGCCTCTGGGGCGCGATGAGGCGCTGGTCCGCACGATCCGCCAGCACGTCCAGACGCATTACCTCGAGCATCATGACTTCGATGCCCTGGCGCGCGAGCAGGGAGTCTCGCCGACGACCTTCCGTCGCTACTGGGAGCGCTACGTCCACATGCCACCCGCACGTTACGTCATGAAGCTGAAGATGCGTGAAGCCTGTCGACTGCTTGTGGAGAGCGACCAGACCGTGGCCGAGATAGCCGCCACGCTTGGTTTTGAAGATCCGCTCTACTTCTCACGCCGCTTCGCTGCCATGCTGCAGATGCCTGCCACCGACTATCGCCGTCGCCACCGCATTGCCGCCCAGTAGAGCGCAGGGCATCACCGGGCGCGGGCCGCCTACGGTGCGGTGAACACGGGCGTGGCCTGGCCCGCCAGCGGAACAAGCGGGCCAGGGAAGACGCGAAGGAACTGCGTGAGGAGGCCGATCCCCTCATTTGCCCCGCCTGCCAACGTGAAATGCGCATGGTCTCCCTCATCGATGAACAGGACGTCATCGAGAAGAACCTCAAATGCCTTGGGGCTCATCGTCGATGGCGCGAAGCAGGCCCCCGGCATGTACCCGTTGAAGTGGTTGGGGTGCTTGCTGCGTCTCGTTCACCTTCTGTCCGTTGGACTTTTTAAATGGATTTGTCCCGCGGAATGGCCTGGCTACATGCCCCCAATGTCTCCGTCGGGCACGCCGTTGTTGTCCCCGTCCAGAGGTCGGGAAACGCCATCCCGATCACGTCGCGCGGCGGCATGCACGATGCCGGACTCGATCGCGGGACTACCTGTCTGCAGGCGGCAATCCC
>JAPKCZ010000602.1 GCA_028822745.1 Kiritimatiellia bacterium
GGCCGGAGGAACCTTTATCGATACGGCCAACAATTATGCCTTCTGGGTAAAAGACTGTGACGGGTCGGAGAGCGAGAAATTCCTGGGTGCCTGGATGAAGGCAAAGGGCAATCGTGACGAGCTGTTCATTGCCACCAAGGTAGGCTTCAATACCCCCGCGATCGGCCAGAGCCTCAGCGCCGCTACCATCATCTCGGAATGCGAGAAGAGCCTGCAACACCTGCAGACCGATCACATCGATTTGTACTACGCACATTGCGACCATCGTGAGTCGCCGCTGGACGAAACACTGACCGCTTTCGACGCGTTGATCAAGCAAGGCAAGGTGCGCCTGATCGGGGCCAGCAACACCCGGGCCTGGCGCCTGGAAGAAGCCCGGCGGGTGAGTGAAGAGAACGAACTTGCCCAGTACTGCTGTGTACAGCAGCGGCACTCGTACCTGCGCTCCAACGCGGGCGTCGATTCCAGCGTGCAGCTGGAATCCAATGCCGACCTGCTCGATTACACCGCCGAACGCAACATGACCTTGCTGGCCTACGGTCCCTCCATGCACGGCCGCTACACGAAGCTCGACGAGCCGTTGACAGGCTCATGCGCCGGCCCGGACTCCGAGGCCAGGGTGGCCGCGTTGCAGGAGGTGGTGGCTGAAACCGGCGCCACAGCGACCCAGATTGTGTATGCCTGGATGCTGCAAAGTACGCCCCCGGTGATCCCGCTGCTGGCCTGCAGCACGGAAGCGCAAATGCAGGAGAATCTCGCGGCACTGCAGGTGACGCTGTCGGCCGAGCAGATGACCCGTTTAACCGAAGCAGGCGTGTAACCCGCGCACATTCCCGGCTCGGTCGGGAGGCTTTCCGAAAAGATTTGAACCGCGAATGAACCCGTCTTCGCGGTTCTCTCAGGCTTTTCGGATGGCCTCTAATGAGTGCATTCCCCGCACTTCCGCGGCTTATTTCTCTGCTACCCAGATATTGCGGTAGCGAATGGGGTTGCCGTGGTCCTGCAGAAAGATGGGGCCGGGCTCGGCTTCCTGGCCGCCTTTGGATGATCTGGTGGCGGCGGGACACTCTACCTTGTCCTGCACCAGCACGCCGTTGTGTCTTACGGACATGATCGCGTTTTTGACCTTCTCGCCGTCCTTAAAACGGGCCCCCTCGAAATCTATATCGTAGGTCTGCCATGACAGAGGCGGAAAGCACATGTTGACGTCGGGAGCCTTCACCTTGTAGATGCCGCCGGCTTCGTTGCTCTCGCCTTCCAGTCCGAAGGAATCGAGCATCTGGGTTTCATAGCGGCCCTGCACGTATATGCCGCTGTTCCCGCGTCTCTGGCCGCGCTCCGTCGGCTGATAGGGAAGACGAAACTCGATGTGCAACGACAGGTCACCGAAGGTCTGGATACTGGTGGCTCCCTCCATCAAAAACTTGTCCGCACTCAAACGCCCTTTTTTCCAGGCATCAACATCGGTGCCGTCGAACAGGATCACTGCGCCCTTGGGCGGCTTGGCGCCCATCGTGGTGCTCTGGCGCTCGATGCGGGTCAGCGTCGCCAGCGTCTTGTCGCCGGATTTTAATTCCAGCTTACCGTCTGCGATGACTGCGCTATAGCCTTCCCCTTCGAATGCGGTCCGCGCGTCGGCGGTCGCGCCATGAATCAGGGTACGTTTTTTCGTCTTGTCCCAGCCCACGCCGGGCAGTCCGCCTTCCAGAATATAGGCATCGAACTTGCCCTCGCTCAGGGCGACAACCTGCACACCGAAATCGCCTTGACCGGATTCGCTGGCGGCATATTCACCCTGGACCAAAAAATCAGGATTCTCGGCCCCGGCTTTGGCTGCGTCGGTCCATGCCGGACCGCGTATGTGCTTGGCACTCCCGCAGAGTGACGATCCTATTAATACGGCGGATGATAACCACAATACGGTCATATATCGATTCTGCGTCATTCTCGTTCTCCTGGTTTTCGGTTGATCGCTAGACCCTGTCCGAAAATCCCCGCAGGGGCGAGATATATTATCCGCCGTGGTCGGTGGCCAGTGGTCAGTGGCCAGTGTTCAGTGATCAGTGATCAGTGGTCAGTGGTCAGTGTTCAGTGATCAGTGTTCAGTGATCAGTGTTCAGTGGTCAGTGGTCAGTGTTCAGTGGTCAGTGTTCAGTGATCA
>JAPKCZ010000603.1 GCA_028822745.1 Kiritimatiellia bacterium
CTTTACTTGAAAACCGCGTCACCTCCTCTTCACCGAATCCTTCTCTGACGACTGCCGTGGACGTCGACATCCCACACAAAGCCCTGGCACTCCGGTTGGAGGACGTGGAAACGGATTTGCGCAGCCAGGCGGCGCAGCTCCAGCACGAACTGAAGTTGGCACCCACGGTGATCGAGGTGGCTCAGGAAACGTTCGTTAGCTTGCGAGGCGGACGGTGGCATAGACAATCCTCGAAGCTCACGCGTACACCACCGGAATTCTGGACCACAACGTGCGGCATCCACTTCGCGGGTTCGAGGTTTGAACTGTTGAACGCCGCTGATGCCAGTCAATCGAAGTTGCTTTGGTGTACTAAATGCACGGCGCCAGCAATCGCGGCCACTGGCCAGGTTGGGGTAATATTGGCGCATACTGGCGTCGAAGTTCTGTCGCTGGCCAAGGCCCGCGAACTCTGCCGTTGACGCAAGCGGCGTAACAGGCGGTACTCGAACAAAACATTGAGACTCTCCCATCGCCCCCTTTCCCTACATGACTTTCACATACATCCCTATCCCCATGCTGGGTTGGAGGGCGGGCATGGGTGAGTTTGAGGATCCAGTGATCCACTGGCCAACGGCCAGAGAGCACTACCGAGCCGAAAACCACAGGAGGAGGTTGGCATACATGTCACATACATAATCCAAAGAGCGCGTGAAAGGCAGACCCAATACCACAATTTACATACAATGATCCGTTGCTATTTGGGGTCAAGCCTTTCACGGCCTTGCGCATTGGAATTGTTTTCCTCCTTTTACTTCCATAATGAGATATAATGCGCGGGCCGTGGCGGATAACTCTTGAGCTGATAAGCTTGGTCGTTTCATATGGCGCTGTTCCCGATCCAGACAGCTGCAGAGGCCATGGCGGACATCGCAGCCGTGAACGCATTCACGGGCTTACCAGATCCGGTGTGGACAGCGGTGGAATTGCGAACAGGAGCATTCGGAAACCACATCCGCGTCCATGATGCCAGGAGCAGTTATACACTCAGCTGTGTCGGCAGCGCGTTACTCACCTTCGGGGGACCACGCGGCGAACAACGACGAGAGAGCGTTGTCGCCCGTAGAGGCGGCCCAGGTTGGGATGACTTGGCGCATAGCTCGCAGGCTTGCATGGACTGCCGAGGGCAGAGAGTGGGATATGTACCCGGACGAGGAGGTAGCGGCAGCGGCGACGGCGGCACTCCTTCCTGCACTCACAGCGTTGACGGCTCCTGCAGCGGCGGGTGCCCCCGCGACGGGGCGGAGAATCAAAGCATCCTTGATCTTAGACCAAACCGACGAATCAGAGTTTCCGGAAGCGGAAGCGTCGGACATCCAGGCGTGGCACGCGGCGTACCTTGCGGAGAAGAAAGCCCCGTGCCCACCAGAGCGGGAACCAACGGAAGACCAGCTGGCCGGATTGCGCCACAGAGTTGTGACGACGAAGAAAACTCCGTATGCCGACTTTGCGATTTCGGGGCCCTTCGGGCGCAAGACTTACAAACTAAACAAGTTCCGTACGTGGGTGCCGACTGGCGATGGTGCCTACATCAGCCGCGAAGTACCTGGCCCAGAAAACCACGCAGTATGGTTGATCAGCTGGCGCGTCTTCGCAGCGGCGTGCACGATGCTCGGCATCATTGGGACCGCAGCGCTCGAGGCTTACGAGGGCTGCATCGAAAAGTTGGTAGCCCTGTGGGGCGACGCCTGGCACTTGATTTACCAAGCCGACGATCTGTTCAGGGCGGAGCACTGCGAACGAGTTCGCCGAGCAATCGCCGCAGACGTGACAGCAGGAAACCCTTCGCCTCCTACGTGGTCGGCAGCCGCCCCGTGGGCAGCAACCTTTCTGAGAGCGGCGACGGACCGAAACTTTTGGAACGAACATGTTGTACAACCAGCGACTTCGTGGAGATCTCGCGGCTCAAAGGGAAAGCCACAGACGGTGGAAGAAACTTTGACAGGTCACGACTCGAGACCAGCAGCGGCGGGTTCACACTCAGTGGAGCCGGGCGCGAAGCGACACAAACTCACGAAGGGCAACCGGATCGCAAAGCTTCGAGATCAAGTCAATCACTTGTCACAGGGCCAGCCGAGCGGCAAGGGCGACAAGGGTGGCAAAGGGAACAAGGGCGGCAAG
>JAPKCZ010000604.1 GCA_028822745.1 Kiritimatiellia bacterium
CGGTGAAAAGGCGATTCCTGATGTCCCTGTGCGGATGACGTTGAAATCCACAAAAGGTGACGACACCCAGCGCATCCAGGCTGCACTGGACAAACTGGGTAAACTCCCTCAGGACAAGAACGGCCATCGCGGCGCGCTGCTTCTGAAGCGGGGTGTCTACCGGGTCGTGGGAGCGCTCAAGATGAGTCACAGCGGCATTGTTCTGCGGGGCGAAGGCAGTGGCCCGGATGGCACGCTTATCATTGCTGCCGGGTACGGTGACTTTAAATATAAACGGACATTTCTTTCGGTGGGCAATTCCGATCGCATCACACTGGACTCCTCCTCCGAACAAGCCATTGTCGACGAACATGTTCCCATCGGTGCCCACTCCTTTACGGTGAAGTCAGCCGCCGATTATAGGCCTGGCGACCGGATTGTTGTGTTCCGCCCTTCTACAGCGGACTGGATTAGTTCCATTGGCTGCGACAAACTCCATGCCCGGTGGGCCGGCATTCGTGACGCGCGGTGGGTGAAAGATGGCAAGGCACCCAGCTTCTACTACCAACGCCTCGGATATGACAGCCAGTATAAAAAGTTGCAGAGGGAGGGAGAGACTTGGGAAGCGTTCAAGAAACGCGTCCCCCTTTCCAAGGATGGTAAGAAGTATGATTTTACTCGCCAGTGGGAACCCGGTAAGTACGACTTCTCCTTTGAACGTACGATTACTGGTATTTCGGGGAATAAAGTTACCATCGATGCACCCATCGTTCATGTGATGGAAAAGAAGTTTGGCGGGGGGGCCATATACCACTATGAAACACCGGGACGCGTGACGGAGGTCGGCATCGAAAACCTTCGTCTGGTTTCCGAATTTGTTGTCCCTAGCCCTGAACATCCCTATGGGGACCCGAAGCATGCAAGCGGTGCGGAGTCCCATGCTTGGAAGGCGATCAGGCTGAATCGCAACACGGAAAACACTTGGGTGCGTAATATCACGGGGAATTACTTCGGCTGGTCGCTGGTCTCTGCCTCCGGCAAACGCACAACGGTTCAGGACTGCGTCAACATGGGGCATGCCTCACAGATTTCCGGCGGGCGCCGCTATCCCTTTGTGATCGATGGCCAACTCAACCTTATGCAGCGCTGCGTGGCATTTGCGGGCCGCCATGAGTTTGTGAATCAGGGCAAAACCGCGGGACCCAACGTTTTCGTCGACTGCATCGGTTTCAACCCCAAGAATTCCGCTGGCCCACATCATCGCTATGCTGTCGGTAATCTTTATGACAACGTGAAATCGGAGAGATCAATGGAATCCCAATTTCGGGGAAGCTCCGGAACCGGCCACGGCTGGGCAGGAACTCAGACGTGTTTCTATAATTGCGTCGCTCCGGGATTCAGTGTGAAAGCACCCCCCGGCGGCATCAGTTGGGTGCTCGGTTCCGGCAAGAGCAATGAGGAGGGAATCCGCCTTGCACCGCCTAGTCTCTACTATCAGCAAGTACAGGACCGCTTGGGCAAAGCTGCCCTAGGCCGACTGGCTACCGAGGAACAGCGAAAACAGATGGGCAAGTATGCCTGGGTAGAAGACCGACTCAAGGCCTAAAAAAACATCACAATAGTCCAACACAGCCTTGCACTTTACGGCACGTGCCGAACCGAAAGTGAAGGCAACGTACGGCTAGAAAAGACTGACGATCTATGAATACACGTCCAAACATCATTGTGATCCTGGCCGATGACCTGTCCTACTGGGACATCAGTCATTTTGGTCAGCGTGAGTTTTCGACGCCGAATCTGGATCGAATGGCACGCGAGGGGATGGTCTTCACCAATGCCTACGCCGCCTCGCCGGAATGCGCGCCGTCACGGGCCGGGCTACTGACTGGCCGACATATGGGACACTGTACGTTCAGGCGGCTGTTCACAGATGTGCGTCCTGAACTTCATGATCGGCCCTATCTCCTGCCTGAAGACGAGACGATCGCTCATGTCCTTGCTGCCTCGGAGTATACCACCTGCCAGATCGGCAAATGGCATGCGGGCGAGCCGGGCACTCCGGGCATGCCGCATCTGCAGGGGTTTGAACGGTCGCTTGCCTTTGACCATGGCGATAACTCTCTGGATAAGCGCGCACAATACGTCTACCCAACGCGGCTGTGGCGCAACGGGGTTCTGG
>JAPKCZ010000605.1 GCA_028822745.1 Kiritimatiellia bacterium
ACGGGACCACGCGAACGCTGGATCAGCACATCGCGCAGCTGCGAAAAAAAGTTGAAGCCAACCCGAAAGCACCCGCCGTGATCCAGACGATTCACGGCGTCGGCTACCGCTATTCCTGCTAGCCGTTGGTGATGCAGCCATCTGACGGAATTCAAAGGGATTCCAAGGGACAGACCCCGCCGGGCGCGGCTTTCCTCCAAGACTTCGCAGCCGCACGCGCTTGCAGGTTGACGGCCCGCTCCGGCTTCTGCTAGGTTTGCAGCTGGTATTACAGATATGAACACATCACACACAACGACATTTGAAAAGGCAGCGTCCCTCTTGCCTTTAGTGACCCTACTCCTGCTAAGCCTTAGCAAGGGCAGCGGGCGCTGTGTGTGAACGTTCCGTTTCACCGGATGACCTGCCCGCTGCCCGCCCCAACACCGGTTAGCGGGTTTTTTGTATCCCGTGACACATAAATAATTTCAGGAGAAACACAACCATGTCCGATAAAATAGATATTTTTGA
Organism: Kiritimatiellia bacterium; assembly: GCA_028822745.1. Lineage (GTDB taxonomy): Bacteria > Verrucomicrobiota > Kiritimatiellia > UBA8416 > JAIOPI01 > JAPKCZ01. Next base: position 511 of record JAPKCZ010000605.1, read on the forward strand.
CACCACACTGCGCGACGGCGAACAGGCCGCCGGAACACGTCTCGACTCACGTGAAAAGCTCGCCATCGCCCTGCAACTGGAGCGCTTGAACGTCGACATCATCGAGGCAGGCTTCCCCTGCTCTTCACCCAAGGATTTCGAAGCCGTTGAGCTGCTCTCGCAAGAAATATCAGGTCCGCGCATCTGCGCCCTGAGCCGTGCAATGAAGGCCGACATCGAAGCCGCCGGCCGTGCCATTGCAAAAGCCAAACGCTCACGCATCCATACAGGAATCGGTGTTTCCGATATTCACATGACGGGCAAATTCGGCGACGACAAGTACGGCAAGACGATTGGCGAGAAGAAGGTTCGCATCATGGCCATGGCAGCAGACGCCGTTCGTTTTGCACGCGAATTCACCGACGACGTCGAGTTCTATGCCGAAGATTCAGGACGTGCCGATCCGGCCTACCTGTTTGAGATGCTGGAATCCGTCATCGACGCGGGTGCCACTGTCCTCAACATCCCAGACACCACCGGTTACGCCATTCCCGAGCTTTGGGGCCAACTGATTCACGGCATCAAAACCAACGTGCCAAATATCGACAAAGCCATTATCAGCGTGCACTGTCACAACGACCTCGGTCTGGCCGTGGCCAACTCGCTCTCTGGCGTCCTCAACGGCGCGCGGCAAGTGGAAGGCACAATCAACGGTGTCGGTGAACGTGCAGGCAATGCAGCCCTCGAAGAAGTCGTCATGGCGATACGTACGCGACGTGATCACTTCAAGGTCGACACCGATATCAATGCCAAGGAGTTCTTTGCCACCAGCCGTATGGTTGCCAACGCCTTCCGTATGTCGATTCCGCCCAACAAGGCTATCATCGGTGGCAATGCCTTTTCACACAGCTCCGGCATTCATGTCGACGGCGTGCTGAAGCAGCGCGAGACCTACGAGATTATGGCACCCGAAGATGTGGGTATGGACGAAACGAAGGTCGTGTTGACCGCCCGCACGGGACGCCACGGCGTGAAGCACCGCCTCGAAAAACTTGGCTACCGCCTGGCCACGGACGAGCTGGAAAAGGTTTACCATCGTTTCCTTGTTGTCGCCGACAAGAAGCAGGAAGTTTTCGACGACGACCTGCGCGCGATCATTACGGACGAGATTCATCCGGTTGAAGTTAGGTACGAGCTGCTCTACCTGAATACCCTCAGTGGCAAAGGATCGATCCCCACGGCCTCAGTACGGCTTAAGGACGGCGACACCATTCGCGAAGAAGCCTCAACGGGCGACGGACCCGTCGACGCCACGTACCGTGCCATCGCGGCTGCGGCAAACGTGTCCCCAAGCGTGTCTGATTACGAAATTCGCGCGGTGACGGCGGGCACCGAGGCCATGGGTGAAGTGTACCTGCACATGTCTGAAGACGATATCTGCGTCAGCGGACGCGGTGCATCGACCGACATTATCGAAGCCAGCGCCAACGCCTACATCGACGGACTAAACAAACTTGCGGCCGAAAAGAGGCGATAGTGCGACCTGCTGCGAAAATGCCTGAACCATTGTCGTTTTCAAAGCGCGTCCTGCTCTGTTCCGGGATTCATGCCCTATTCATGTTGACCGTTTTGCTATTGAGTGTCGCCAGCGGCCTTGGTCTTATAC
>JAPKCZ010000606.1 GCA_028822745.1 Kiritimatiellia bacterium
AGCCAGGACGACACGGCAATGATCATCGGCGAGCGCGTCGAGAGATGCATGACATTGTGTTTGCCCCAGAAATTGTGCTCACCGAGGTGCCAACCGTGGTCTCCCCACAGGACAATAATTGTATTTTCGCGAAGTTCCAGTTCGTCAAGTGTCTGCAGAACTCTGCCAAGCAGTGCGTCAACATAGCTCACACAGGCGTAATAGCCGTGTCGCATATCCCGGTGCCACTCATCACTATTAAGTTTGATGTTGCGATTGTGGTATTTGCGGAACTCACCCGAACCTTTGAGCGATTTCGGGGAATTTTGGGGTCTGTACTGGTTATCGGCAAGGGCTATTTCTTCCCGGTCATAGAGATCCCAATATTTCTTCGGAGCATAAAACGGCAGGTGTGGCCTGATAAAACCACAGGCGAGGAAGAAGGGTTTATCCAGCGCCTTCATTCGCTTGAGGTCTTCGATCGTTTTTTCAGCAACCTGACCGTCTTTGTAGGCATTATCGGGGACATCGGGTGATTCGAACACCGGGCCACGCTTCGACTTGGGGTGGATCATGTTCTTGGAGTCTGGAGCAAAGAAGGCAATGTTGCTGATTTCCGGCCGCCAGGGAGTTTCACTCCAGCTTCGTTCTGCTGTATCCTCTGGATGATGAAATATTTTACCGTTCGAGATGCAGTGGTACCCATTGTTTTTGAATTCCTCAGGGAGGGTCATCGCACTGGGTGCATCTTTCTCTACATGGGTATCGAAATTACGGAAACGTTTCTGCGTCGGACGCAAACCGGTAAGCAGGCTTGCACGGGATGCGCCGCAGACGGATACCTGGCAGTAGGCACGGCTGAAGAGTGTGCCCTCTGCAGCAAGCCTGTCGATGTTGGGTGACTTTATCCAGAAGTTTCCATAGCAGCCGAGTTCCGGCCGCAGGTCATCTATGGCGATGAACAGGACATTGGGCCTCACATCGTCCGCCTGTGATACAGAAGTCAAAGATGCGAGCGCTGTAGCGATCACTGCTGTTGTTTTCAAAAATTGTTTCATTGTGGGTTTATCCCTGATTGCCTCGCCCGCCCTTGTTCGGCGGTGTTAAATACGGTTCTCCAGCTCCTGCCTGACAGTCCGCCAACCCTTTCCCTTGTTCAGTTTCAGCGAGAGTTCTTTGACCGTGCCGGCCATTTCAGGATTAAGAGCCTGATTCCGGTTGGCTAAAGGGCTGTCCTTGTGGTCATAGAGTTCGCGACCCTTGATCTCTCCATTTTCTTTGCTGATCCATTCAACATAGCGCCAGCGGCCATACCGCATGGAGTGGCCCATCATGCCGCCCAATTCTTTACTTGGGTATTGGCTGAATGCCGCGCTTTTCCATGGTCGGTTCGGGGCATCGAGCAATGGTACCATGCTGCTGCCTTCACACTGGGCTGGAATTTGGAAGCCACATAGCTCGGTAAGTGTCGGGTAGATGTCTACAAGTTCGACCAGGGCATTGGTTTTTTGCCCTTTCAGGCGTCCTGGAGCTGAGATAATTAATGGAACCTGCGTGTCGATTTCCATATTCGAGTGCTTGCACCAGCTGGCATAGTCATTCAATTTCCAGCCATGGTCGCCCCATAAGATTACTATCGTATTCTCCTTCAAACCGGTTTCTTCCAGCGTATCGAGCAAACGCCCTATTTGTGCGTCCACGTAACTTACACAGGCAAGATATCCATGTTGCAGTTCTTTCTTCTGTTCTTCGGTGACCGACCCCGTCTCGGGTATTCCTTTGTATTTGCGCATTTCACCAAAGTTTTTCAAGGCGTACTCGGGCATGCCTTCGGGAGGTTGGGGAACCGCAGAATCCGGGATGGAATTCCGGTCGTAGAGGTCCCAATACTTTTTCGGTGCGGAGAACGGCAGATGCGGTTTGCTATAACCTACCGCAAGAAAGAAGGGGGTATCATTCTTTTTGAAATCCTTCATAGCACTAACCGCGTCGTCGGTCATCAGTCCATCGAAATAGGCATTGTCAGGTACATCGGCACACTCGGTGGTGGGTCTGCCTTTCCTCTTTGGGTCGACGTACATTATTTTTTTCTGCTTGTGCAGACCCAGGGTCGTCCACGACATAGTGTCTTCACTATTCCCGTGTGAGGTATGAAAGATCTTGCCTAGTCGATAGG
>JAPKCZ010000607.1 GCA_028822745.1 Kiritimatiellia bacterium
CCGCCCTGCCCCTCAGGAGCGCAAGCACTTCTTGCGTCCCTTTCAGAAAGACCATGTATTCAGCGCTTTCCACGCTGCTGGGAGACGGAACGCTGGGCTTCACGTTCGGACGTACGCTTTTTGAGTGTCTCACGCTTATCCGCATTTGCTTTTCCTCGACAAACGCCCATTCTGATTTTCACCCATCCGCCCTTCAAATAGATCGAAAGCGGCACCAACGCCAGGCCCTTCTGGTCTGAATAGATTTTGCATTTATCTATTTCAGCGCGATGCAGGAGCAAACGACGCGGCCGTGCCATCTCATGATTGAACCGATTTCCGTGGTCATACAGCGAAATGTTCAGATTATGAATCCACGCCTGCCCGTCTTCGATGCGTATGAAACTCCCCAACATGGTCACGTTGCCCTGGCGAATGGACTTCACCTCGGTGCCCCCCAACTCAATACCGGCGTCGTATCGGTTCAAGACCTCATAGTCATGATACGCCTTCTTGTTCTGGGCGATAACGCGTTCGTTGGTTTTATCCTTGGGACTCATCACTTATCTTCCGCCCCGTGAACCGGGACATCATTTGACTACAAAAAAAACGCGACCACAGAAGCGGCCGCGTTCCTTATCAGCATCGACGCTCGTGTGCGTCTAGCGTTCTTCTCGTGCTGTCGCCTCAAAATCCATCTCGGCAATCAAAAGACCTTCCGAAATTTCGCGCAACGCAATGTCGACCTTCTCTTCATCGAGGCTCAACGGTTTCACGTAAGGACGAAACCCCGCGTTTAGCTGCTTGACCCGCTTCGAGACCATATTGATCAATACGGGGACATTCGAGACGCGGTCTTTTGCCAGTTCTAATAGTTCAACGTTCAAATTGCCATCCTCCTAAGCCGACATCAGCCGACATCCACGTGTTCAGGTTGTTTGCGGGTACCCCTTAAATCGTGCCAATCCGGCACCCACCTGAATCAAAAAATAAGCGGGGCGCATACTATGCGCCCCGCTCTAAATAGTCAACAAACATATTGACCGGCTTACATCATGCCGCCCATTCCACCCATGCCGCCCATGTCACCACCATGGCCAGCAGGAGCTGCAGCAGGCGTTTCTTCCGGCAGTTCCGTGATCATGCACTCTGTGGTGAGCAACAGACCTGAGATACTGGCTGCGTTCTGCAGAGCGGAACGCGTCACCTTCGCAGGATCCAAAACACCGGCCTTAACGAGGTCAGTCATTTCGCCGGTTGCCACGTTGTAACCCATGTTACCTCTGGCTTTACGCACTTCCTGGACGATGAGAGCACCTTCCAGTCCGGCGTTGCTTGCGAGCTGGCGCAACGGATATTCCAGTGCGCGGCTGACGATCGATACACCGATGGCTTCGTCACCCTCGATTTCGAGCTTCTTAAGAGCAGCCTGCGCACGAACAAGTGCAACACCGCCACCAGGCACAACGCCTTCTTCGACAGCAGCACGGGTTGCGTGCAACGCGTCTTCAACGCGAGCCTTCTTCTCTTTCATTTCCGTCTCGGTTGCAGCACCAACATTGATGACGGCAACACCACCGGCCAACTTGGCCAGACGTTCCTGAAGCTTCTCACGGTCGTAATCCGACGTGGTTTCTTCGATCTGACGTTTGATCTGCTGAACGCGACCCTGAATGTCAGACGTTTTACCCGCGCCTTCGACGATGGTCGTGTTTTCTTTGCCGATCGTTATGCGCTTTGCGCCACCGAGGTCGGCCATCGTGACGTTCTCAAGCTTGATGCCGAGATCTTCAGTCAAACAACGTCCACCCGTAAGGATAGCAATGTCTTCCATCATCGCTGTACGACGATCGCCAAAGCCTGGGGCTTTAACAGCAACGCACTGCAGTGTGCCGCGCAAACGGTTCACGACGAGTGTTGCGAGGGCTTCACCTTCAACGTCTTCAGCGATGATCAAGAGGGGCTTGCCCGCCTTGGCCACGGTCTGCAACAAAGGCAACAGATCCTGAAGGTTGGAAATCTTCTTTTCGTGAATCAGGATGCAGGCGTCTTCGAGGAAGCACTCCATGCTTTCTGAATTCGTCACGAAGTAAGGAGACAAATAGCCCTTGTCGAACTGCATGCCTTCAACAACGTCCAACGTGGTTTCGATGCTCTTAGCTTCTTCAACCGTG
>JAPKCZ010000039.1 GCA_028822745.1 Kiritimatiellia bacterium
CAAGGCCTGGGAATCCATCCGGGGATTCGACTGGCAGCTGTTTCTGGACGCGGTGGACTTTGATTTTTGTCTGCGCCTGGCCAAGCGCGGTTGGCTCATTTTGCGCAGCGACAATGCCTACGTACTGCATCGCCTCGGACGCCTGCGCAAAATTGAATTCCTGAATCTGATTTCGAAACATGTGCGCACCTATCCACCGTTCCGGCGCTATTTCCAGGCCCGCAACGCAGTGACAATGCTAAAACGCCACTCCGGTTTCGCACGCATCTGGAGTCTGGAATACTTGATACGAACGATCATGCTTTGGCTGAAGATCACCTTGGTAGAACCGGAGTGCGCCACAGCGTGGAAGCAGGGTCTATTGGCCGGACTGCGCAAACGCGACTATCCGATCTTCAAGCTCGAGCCATTTGAGGCGTCGGATCGCCCAACGCATATACGACTGTCCAGCTTCACTTTGCTTCGACTTGGCAGAAGCTACAAGAGGCGGCTTGATGAATTGTCCACTTTTCCTTCACGCTGAAAGCCGGCCCAAATACCACGTGTCATGCTGCGCAACTGCCGCCATCGCTGGGGATCGAGCACCAAGTGTACGCACACCGTCAGTGCCAGTTTTGGGATCGCCCAGAATTTCCATACGATAGGGACGTAGTCCCGTCGCATCAATCTCACCGCATTGCGGAACAGAAAAAAATGTCGTGCCGGTGATCGGTATGGCCAAATGCGCCACCCGCCCATCCAGATGCGCCAGCTGGTTTGCCCCATCTGATGGCGAAAGCTGACCGTTGGGATGCCGTATAAGCGGTAACCTGCCGCTTGCACCCGAAATGCCCACTCGGTATCGAGATGATCGATGAACAGATCCTCTTCCATTCCTCCCAGGCGCATGAATATTTCAGCACTCAACAGCGTGCCGCTGCAATTCAGGTTATGGCATTCAAGCGGCGGATCGTCGGGACCGGGATAACGGCGCACCCAACGCCAACCCTCCATTCGATGGAAGCCGTGCTTAAGCCCAGTCACGGCATCCGCCAACATTGGCCCAACGCACCCGGGGTTACTTCCGAGGTGCCGAAGACGTTCGTACCATTCCAGCAGTTGCAAGACCCCTTTGTCGCATGGTTGAGTGTCCTGATCCAGCAACAGCAAGTAGCTGCAATCCGGAAGAACCTGCAAGGCGAGCCGAACGCCCCGATTTATGGCCGCCGGGAGCCCTTGATTGGCCTCGTTCTCGACTAGGACGATACGGGACTTGGCGTCGCATATCTCCCTCAGCATTGCCCGCGCATCGTTGCCGGAATGATTGTCGACTACGATCTTGAGCGCGGATTCAGGCAGGGACGACAACTGAGCCTTTAGCAGCGCACAATCCGGTTGATAGGTCACCGTCACCACGGCCAGGCGCGAAACGTCGAAATTTCCCTGCGGCGATGAGCCTGGCTCACGTATCGACAGGGATGAAGCCATGACGTAAATCCGCCCTGCTTGAATAGCTATGGTTGCAATATAAGGCCGTTCATCTGGCGCAGGTAGGCCTGAGTTCCCGCGACGCTTGTGAAACGATTCGGAATAGCAATTCTTTTTATACAGGGAACACGATTGAGAATGCCCTCGGCGTACGCATCGCTGACCACCTCAACAATTGCCGAGCCCATCCCACAATTGAGCTGATGTTCTTCAATTGTAATGATGCGCTCGAATTGTCGGGCAAGTTGCACCACGCGAAGCGCATCGATCGGTGAAATAACAGGCATACTGTAAAGTGCCGCTCCGGGAAGGAGCGTGTCGATCGCGCCTTCGCTGTATTCCAGGATTGCGCCGGACGCGATCACCGCCAGGTCTCTACCCGCCCTGACTTCACGTGGGGCACCAGGCACCAATATCGTTCCCATTTCACCAATTACGCGGTCACCCCCTTTATTTAGCCGAAGATATCCCGGGCCGGGGATGTTGCACATCCACCTGACGATTGCAGACGTTTCAAGCGGGTCGCCGGGGGCAGAAACCACCATGTTTGGAATCGTTCTCAATATGCCAATGTCTTCGGTGCAATGATGAGAGGCACCGAGCGGACCGTAAGCAAATCCACCGCCTACCGACACGATCTTGACGCTTGCGTTGTGATAGCAGACATCGTAGCGAATCTGCTCAAGACATCGTAACGTCGGGAAATTGCCAATGGAATAAGTAAAGACGTTATAGCCTTCCTTGGCCAAACCGACTGCAACGCCCGTCATGTTCTGTTCGGCGATGCCAATATTGAGAAATCGATCAGGAAACTGCTCCGCAAAAGGCTCGACCACGGAATAGCCGACATCACCGGATATGAAGAAGATGCTGTCATTGACGCGCGCGCACTCCACAAGCGTCTTGATGAACGCGTTTCTCATACACCCTCTAGTTCCGCTAGCGCTGCCCGGTACTCATCGGCATTCGGAGACTTGTAGTGCCATGCCAGCTTGTTTTCCATGAAGCTGACGCCTTTACCTTTTATAGTATGAGCCACTATGGCCGTGGGAATGCCGTCAGACGCCGATGCCGCCCGAGCCAAGGCGGCGCTGATCGCGGCGTGATCATGACCATCGATTTCAATTGCCCGCCAGCGGAACGCCTCGAATTTCTTTGCCAGCGGCTCAAGTGCCAGTACTTCCGCCACCGTACCGAAGCTTTGAATTTTGTTGAAATCGACAATCACGACAAGATTGTCCAGCGCGTGATGCGGCGCAAACAGGATTGTCTCCCAATTGGATCCCTCATCGAGTTCGCCATCACTGAGGATGGTATAGATTTTCCAGCGCTCGCCTTTGCGCTTCGCAGCGAGCGCCGTCCCCGCAGCAATTGGTAACGCATGTCCCAAACTGCCTGTTGAAAGCTCGATTCCCGGCACCATGTGGCTGACGTGCGAGGTAAAAATTGAGCCATTTTGCGCAAATTTATCTTCTACTCCGCTGTAAAATCCCAGTTCCTGCAGCACCGCGTACATCGCGCTACAAGCATGCCCCTTGCTAAAAAAAATTCGATCGCGAGACGCGTCCGACGGATTCTTTGGGTTGACGTTCGCGACCTCGCCATAGAGAACTGCCAGCACATCAGCCACAGATAAAGCCCCCCCCAGATGTGAGGCACCCTTTTCGTGGCAAAGCTGCAAAGCCTTCTTTCGAATCCTTAATGATAGGTCGATCGGCCTCATACTCATAAGAGATGCTCACTAGCAGAATTCATGGCTGATGAATACGGGTGCGATGCCAGTTCACCGTTCGTTCGATGCCGACTGGCAGTGGAACCTTCTGCATCAGTCCTAATTCCTCCCTCGCCTTTCTCGCGGACGGTACGTATCGCCCAGGCGGTCCGTTCTTGTTGACCCCCTTGATCTCGCATTTAAGTAGAGGATTGACTGCTTTGACGACCGCTTCTGCGACCTCGAGAATGGTGTGAGGTTCTTCAGAGCCGACGTTATAGGGCGTGTTCGCCTTGCCCTGAAAAAAAATAGTGACCAGCCATTCCACCAGGTCCGAGGCGTACAGATAAGAGCGGAAAGGGCGGCCATCGCCAAGGATATCCAGATTCCGCCCTGCCAGTGCCGCCCCAATAAAGTTACCAATTGCGAAAGGGCCATCCAGTTCCATGTAGGGACCTAAAAAGGCATAGCATCTGGCTATCTTGGACTCCATGCCAGTGGCAGCGGCCTCAGCACAGATCAGCCATTCTGCCACCCGTTTTCCTTCTCCATACGCGGAATTCAGCTGGGTAGGATCCGGCGCTCCCAGATATGTTTCCGGCGTATGTTCCAGTGATGGAGGCTGAACTCCATAGACAGCTCCGGAACTGGTGAAGAGTAGGCGCGCCACAGATCTTTCACGGCAAAATTCCAGAAGCCGCTGTGTGCCTCTGACGCTCACGTCGAAAATATTCCTGTGATCAGCCGCGGCAGCCACACTGCCGACATCCGTTGCCGCATGCACGACATGCGAAAAGGTACCTTTTGGAAACTCAAAGCTACGGATATCTCCGCGCAGCAACCGCAAGCATGCATCGACGCCAAACCGAGGGTGGCTGCGCAAAAAAATATCGGGGTTCCTACTCAGCGCAGTGATCGAAAGATTCAGGGCAAGCTTCTGATTTGACCAGAGCAAAGTTTCAAGCAGCCATTTTCCGATAAAGCCAGTGGCGCCCGATATAAAAATCCGCTCTCCACGAAGCTCCAAAAAAGAATTCTCGTTTGCCTCCAGAATTGAATCGAGGTCGCGCTTTAGCGGATGCTCGAGCATGTCACCATTCTCGTAAATTCAATGCACGCAGCAATGATACTTGTGGCATTTTCCCGCTGCAGGCCTGCAACATTCAGAATCCGATGCCCATGAATTGCTCGATCTGCTGGGCAACATACTCCAGCCTTTCCTCATTAAGAGCGGGGTAGACGCCAATCCAAAACGTACTGTTCATAATGCGTTCTGTATTTTCAAGATTTCCTACCACTCGATAAGTTCGTCCGGCCATATAAGGTTGGCGAATCAGGTTGCCTCCAAACAAGAGCCTGGTTCCTATTTTTTGCTGATCCAGGTAGGTCAATAAATCGACCCGATCAAAGTTCACCCCTGACTTGAGGGTAATAGGAAAGCCAAACCACGATGGATCACTGTTCGGTGTAGCTTCGGGCAGAACAAGGAATTCGTCGCAGGTCTTCAGGCGCTCTTTCAGGAAGTCAAAGTTCCGGCGGCGAGCAGCGATAAACTCTTCCGCACGGTCCATCTGTGCGAGCGCACAGGCGGCCTGCATATCGGTGATCTTGAGGTTGTAGCCCAGGTGCGAATAGATATATTTATGGTCGTAGCCTCGCGGCAAATCACCGAGCTTCCAGCAGAAACGCTTTCCGCAGGTGTTGTCCTTCCCTGGGGCACAGTAGCAGTCGCGGCCCCAGTCGCGGAATGAATCCATGATCAACTTCAACTCGGGGTTGTTCGTAAAAACGGCCCCTCCCTCGCCCATTGTGATGTGATGAGCCGGATAGAAACTGAGGGTTCCAATGTCCCCGAATGTACCCACCAGTCGTCCTTGATAAGTGGCGCCTAGCGCGTCACAGCAATCCTCGATCAACCAAAGCTTGTACTTCTTGCATATGCCGGTAATGACGTCGAGGTTATAGGGATTGCCCAGAGTATGGGCGAGCATGATGCCCTTTGTTTTGTCTGAAATCGCCGCCTCGACCTTGTCGGGATCGATGTTGTATGTGGGAATGTCGACATCTACAAAGACCGGCACGGCACCGAATTGCAATATGGGATTTACAGTAGTCGGAAACCCCGCGGCCACGCCGATTATTTCGTCACCCGGCTTGATGGCGCGCTCGCCCAGCCTTGGTGAGGTCAGGGCTGAGAATGCCAGCAAGTTGGCCGAAGAGCCTGAATTGACGGTAGAAACATATTTCACCCCCAGAAACGCCGCCAGGCGCGCTTCGAATGCATCATTGAACCTGCCAGTGGTCAGCCATCCGTCGAGACAGGCATCCACCATATACTGAAGCTCTTTCGCACCAATCACCTTGCCGGACGGTGGTATTGCCGTCGATCCGGCAGTGAAGGCCTTATCAGAGAATCTGAGATCTGCATATTCCACAACTAACTTGGCGATCTCCGAACGAAGATCTTGTAAACGATCCAATTTTCAATTCCCCGTGTTCTCGTAAGCCTTGATTTGCTCGAGGCATATCTTGTGCATATCCAAACCGGCTTCATGTGCACGATGCCAATCGACAACTCTGCTCAGCGCTTCGACAAGCGGCCAGCGGCCCTCCCAGTGCAGATGCATGCGTGCTTTGGAGCTATCGAGCTTCAGGTAATGCGCTTCGTGCGAATTAGGCGTTTGGTCCACATGCCAACGAAAGCCATCGCCCCAAAGCGTCGCGAACTTCTCTACCAGCCACAAAACGGATTTGGCTTCGTTGTCAGGGGGACCGAAGTTCCATTCTTCAGCAAAGGCCGGGCCCTCCGTCATCAATCGCTGAGCAAGTGTCATATAACCCGAAAGGGGTTCGAGCACATGCTGCCACGGCCGGATCGCATGAGGAAAGCGGATGGAGAGCGCTTCACCTTTGGCAATGGCGCGCACACAATCCGGAATGAGGCGGTCTTCCGCCCAGTCTCCACCGCCGATTACGTTTCCCGCCCGCGCGCTGGCGATTGCGACGCGATGCTCCTGGTATTGCCGGGGGTGGAAGTAGGATTGACGATAGGCGGATGTCACCAACTCAGCACAGCCCTTGCTGCTGCTATACGGATCCCGCCCCCCCATCGGTTCATTCTCACGATAACCCCAAAGCCACTCGCGATTCTCGTAGCACTTGTCACTCGTAATAACAACCACAGCACGGACTGATTTGCACATCCGCACCGCTTCAAGCAGGTGGACGGTGCCCATGACATTGGATGCGTACGTGTCAACCGGACTTCTGTACGCTTGGCGCACGAGGGACTGTGCGGCCAGGTGGAAAACAATCTCGGGCTCAGCCTGTTGCATGACATCGACGAGATGGTTCAAATCCCGTACATCACCAGATATGGTGTGAACAAACTCGTTAATTCCAGCCGCCCTGAAAAGGCTCGGATCGGTTGGTGGCGGTAGGGAGTATCCGGTGACGCCTGCGCCCAGCTGGTTGAGCCAAATTGCAAGCCAGCCCCCCTTGAAGCCGGTATGGCCTGTCAGAAATACTCGCTTGCCTTGCCAAAAGGCGGGAGTCACCAGACTTTCCAAGGCGCTTTGCCGGACTGCCACAAGGCTTCCAGGTAGTTCTTGTCTCGCAGCGTGTCCATGGGCTGCCAAAAGCCCGAATGTTTGTACGCCAGGACCTCTCCGAGGCCGGACAACTTCTCCAGGGGATCGCGCTCCCATACAGTGCTGTCATCGGCAATAAAGTCAATGACTTTGGGGGAAAGCACGAAGAAGCCACCATTGATCCAGCCTTCTGCGCCGCTCGGCTTCTCTTTGAAAGACACTACCCGATCATCGTCCATCGCAAGTACGCCGAAGCGGGTAGGCGGAAGCGCGCCAGTAAGCGTGACGAGCTTGCCGTGAGTTTTGTGGAATTTGAGAACATCGGCAATATTCGCGTCGCTTAGCCCATCGCCATAGGTAAAGTAGAAATCTTCTTCGTCTCCAAGATGCTCCCGTACACGCAGCAAACGGCCACCGGTCATAGTATCGGCACCAGTATCAACCAGGGTCACACGCCATGGCTCTGCATTGTTGTTGTGCATCTCTATCTTATTGCAGGCCAGATCGATGGTGACATCGGACATGTGAAGAAAGTAATTGGCGAAGTACTCTTTTATGATGTAGCCCTTATATCCAAGGCAGATAATAAAATCTCGTACCCCATAAGCAGAATAGATCTTCATGATATGCCAGAGGATCGGCTTGCCGCCGATTTCCACCATCGGCTTGGGCCTGATGGTGGTTTCTTCGCTAAGGCGGGTGCCGAGCCCCCCGGCCAGGATCACTGCTTTCAAAACATCACCTCAATATCGAAAGATGGGAAAATTCGGGCGTGGCAGCGCCTGTCCCATCGCCATTTATTATCAGGAAGCTGTAAACGGGTCCGCATGGAAATTCCCTGCTGGCAGCCCCAATGCTGCTGCCTGCTTGCATGTGGTTTCCACCATTGCCGGATTTCCGGAAGCATAAATTCGCGCATCTTTTAAATCGGCATGCTCAGCCGCGACCAAATCTTGCACATAGGACAACTGTACCGCTGAGCCGGAACTGGCTTCGCGCGAGAATACAGGGACATACCGCACCCCAAGACGTTGTGCCAGATCTCCCAGCCGATCATGCCAATAAGCATCCTTTCGGCATCGATTGCCCCAGTACAAAAACAGCGCTCCACATCGGCTCAACTGTTGAACAGTCAGCGCACTCAAAATAGCATGAGCCGGCGCAATTCCAGTGCCAGTTGCAAGAAAGATCGTTTTAGACACGGATCCGCGGTCAGGCATAACAAAGCGGCCCAGCGGCCCTTCCAGATGAAGGACGTCTTCCTGGCGGGCACGCAGAAATAAGTAATCGCTAAATAGACCCCCGTCGATCCGCTTAACGTGAATACAAAGGTGACGGTCCGAGGCTGGTGGTGCCGCAAGAGAGTAACTTCGGGTCACTCGTTCTTTGTTGGTGAGGTGAATATATTGCCCGGGGACAAATTCGAATTGCGATGCCTGGGGCATGCGCAATCTGACTTCCATTACATTTTCGGACAGCGGCCTCAGTTCATGGATCTTGCAGGGGCTCCGCAGCACCTTTATATGTTCAGTTTCCGGAGAATAGGGCAGCCTGACCGTCAAATCTGAGCGGGCCAGAGCATTGCAGAGATATAATTTTTCCTTCTGAAGCAAAGGCTTATTGACATCCAACGGCTCGACTTTCCCATCTAGCAACTCACCAAGGCATTGACCGCAATCTCCTCGTCTGCATGAGTAGCTGATCGACAGATTCTGGGAGAGCGCCTGCTCCAACAGACTCGACTGCGTCTCAACCTGGATCAATGAGACTTTATCTCCTACTAGAAATCGTATTTTTGTCACGAATCTCTATGCCTATAAACTAAACGCCACTCCGAAAATGGGCTGTAACTTGGTCGCAGAAGAAAAGCTCGTCATTTTTTCAACTTGAAGCTCACAACATTCGTTCCTGTAGCTGGACATTCGTTGATTCAAGCGTATGAAATTTATACCACAGACGAGCCATGCATCGGCATTTAGTGTGAATACAAAATCACCTGGAAAAATGAAATTAACTCTTGCGATCCCCACCTACAACCGCGCCCGGTATCTTGATGTTCTATTGCGATCAATCGCCAACCAGGCGATGCCATCCCTATCCGATGTAGAGATAGTCATTTCAGACAACGCTTCAACAGATGACACGTTGCAGGTCGTCGAAAAGTACCTCGGCTTGTTGCCAATACGCTACTGGAGAAATGAGGAAAATACTGGAGCAGACCGTAATATTGCCAAGACCTATCAGGAAGCAAGCGGAAGGTATGTATGGATCATCGGAGATGACGACTTCCTGCTTCCCAATGCACTACGTGCGGTGATGGACACAATTGACCTCGTAACGCCCGGCCTGATCTTTGCCAAACCCGTCGGCTTTACCGACCAATTGGACATCAGCGCGTATCCAAATCACTCAGTTGACGTCCGCATTTTGAGCAGAGCCCTATTTGTCAAACGACTGGAATTGCATCTCGCATCCGTCTTTGCTTTGATTGTCCACAAGGCAGCATTCCACACATCCGCGAAAAGCATCGAGAACCTAGCTGGAACAAATCTCGTTCAATACGCCTGGGTCCTGCCATTGGTATTGGCAGACAGGCCGCTGGCCTATATTTCAACCACATTGGTAGCGTCCAAAAGCGGGAATGGTGCGGGCTATGCACTGTTCAAGGTGTTTGTGGAAAACAACAATCGGATACTTTCGGATTATTTTTATAAATATCCGGCATTAGTCAAAAAAATAAATAACCGCGCGCTAATCAGTCATTTCCCCAGATACATTACCAACGGCGCGCCAGGCGATCAGATGATAGGAGAAAACAAAAAAGACATAACTTCAATTTTTTCAAAACACTATAGTACGAATTTCAGATATTGGTTATTTATTTGGCCACTATTTAAATCGTCGCCGCATCTACAGAAAATTTCGGCGCTCGCCCGCTGGATGATTTATGTCCTGGACGAGCAAATCATACGCGCAAGCATTTCACTCGCACGCCCCAGATACCGATTCAGCTACCCCGCCCAAGACGACAAAAGCGCCTAGGACGGTCCGATCGGACGAAGCTGATGTCCGCTGTCAGGACACTTCCCGATATCGCTTCATAAATATGATCGCCGCCCATGGAAGGGATACGAAAACGATCACTGCGGAATACCCAGCTGCAACTGCAAAAGTCGATATATAAGACGTCATAAGAACCGTCAGCGCCATCAGTAAACCTACCGTGATGGCTTGCGCGACAAAAGGTTCCTCCTTGAACGCTCTTAGAAATACAGCGACAGAAGTAATAATGTGATTTGCCAGCGAAGCGCCGGCAAGAACAATCAGAGATTTATTGCTCAGTATCC
>JAPKCZ010000608.1 GCA_028822745.1 Kiritimatiellia bacterium
ACACCTTGGATTCGCTTTCACCAGTTCCGTCTTACAGGCACACCCTTTCACCTTCGCCCGACAGCTTTCGACTTTGGATCATTTAACAAAAGGACGCGTGGCGTGGAACGTTGTGACTTCGTATCTACCTAACGCGGGTACCAACTTGGGCTTTGAGGGTCTTCCTACTCATGAGGAACGTTATGGGCGAGCTGAGGAATATCTAGAAGTCGTCTACAAACTTCTCGAAGGGAGTTGGGCTGATGACGCAGTTATCGACGATCGACAGCGGCGGGTGTATGTCGACCCTGATCGCGTTCGACCGATCAACCACCATGGGCCATATTACGATGTCGCAGGGCCTCACCTGTCAGCGCCTTCTATTCAGAGAACCCCGGTCCTATTCCAAGCCGGGATGTCGGAACGAGGCAGAGATTTTGCCGCTCAACACGCTGAATGTGTATTTGTCGTTGGCTCGTCGCGCAGCGGGTCTTCGATAGCTGCGGACCTGCACACACGGGCACAGGCCTATGGAAGGGCTGCCTCTGATCTGAAACTAATTGGGGGCGTCGCCCCCATTGTGGGGGGCACCGAAGCTGAAGCTATGGCCAAGCGCGATGACTACGAAAATGACTTGTCGATCGAAGCAGGTCTAGCTCACATAAGCGGCAACATAGGTGCGGACCTTGGCGATATCGATCCAGACCAGCCGCTCGAAACTTTTCAGACAGAACGCGTGCAAGGCTTTCTCAAGAACTTGCTGGACTCAGCGCCACAAGGGACAAGGACGATGGGCGACTTGATCAAATCGAACCTTGCAGGTGCTTGGCTGGTGGGATCCGCTGAACAAGTAGCAGATGAACTCCAGCGCCGGTTTGAGAACGGTCTGGACGGATTCAACTTGACCTATACGGTCACTCCTGGAACTTTTGTCGACTTTGTTGAAGGAGTCGTACCAATCCTGCAAGAACGCGGGCTAGTCCAAAGCGAATACGAAGCTGGCAGTCTTCGTCAAAAGTTGTTCGGGAAGGACAGATTGCCGACAACTCATCCGGCTGCAACGTTTCGTTTTTGAAGATCAGGTCCCCTGTTCTTCTACTCGGCCACTTCTTCGGGCGAGAGTCGCGGCAATCAACGACAGCAGGAGTAAGCCGGCCCATGCTGTCTCGTATCCGCCTGTCGCGTCAACTGCCAAACCGGTGAAAAACCCACCGAGGGTAAGCCCTGTCATAAAGCCCATCACAACGCGGCCGCTAGCGCGCCCCGATTGTTCTGGCGGCACTCCGATGATGACCGACAGCATTGCTACGGCATTCCAGGCGTTGAGACCAATAGCGGAAAGGACAGCAACTGGCCACATAATCCATTCGCCAATTCCGACGGCGACCAAAAGCATAAACATGACAACAGCTGTGAGTAGTGACTGGATCGTTAATGCAAATGAGGGCGTGACTCGGTGTTCTGCCCAATGCGCCCATAGGATTCGCGTTCCGATGGCAAGGCCGCCGGGAAGACCTGCGACTATGCCGGCCTTTACGTTCGACATCGCTAGCGCGTTTTCAGCGAATAGCACTAAGTACCGGCCGACTCCCCCGACTACGCACCCCATACACAGGGCATAAAACGAAAGCAAGATCACGGCGCGAGGAAGCTGTGTTTTTGCGGACGTCTTGTACGCGCCACTTGTGCCGTTGATCTCTCGAACCCGGCTGTCGGGAAGCGCGCATGCAGTTACGACCGCCATTACGAGGGCTAGGACCGCGTACAAACCGATCGCTAGGCGCCAGCTGAACCAGATACTCAAAGCCGGGAGTGTGAAGCCGCCGAGCAGGATTCCGAGTTGCACACCAGATTGCTTTATCCCGGTCATTGTTCCCCGGCGACCTTTAGCCGCTCGTTCTGCTACCAGCTTGTTAGTTGCGGGATTACACGCGCCTTGCCCGTATCCAGCGACTAACAGCCCCAACATGAGACTGGTCACCGAAGTTGCGCAAGCGACTATTAACAGACCGAGTCCTGCAGAAAGCAACACCAATACACACGACCATTTCCCGCCGTATCGATCACTAAATCGCCCCGAAGGCGGTGCGCATACGGCGCCGACGGCAGTGTTGACTGCCACACCGGCGCCGAACATGGTGAGCGACATGCTGAGATCGTTTGCT
>JAPKCZ010000040.1 GCA_028822745.1 Kiritimatiellia bacterium
GGCGATGGCGCGACCATGGACGGCATGGAACTGGAACGCGAACAAGGCATTCCCATCACCTCTGCGGCGACAACCGTGCACTGGGGTGACAGTCAGATCAACATCATCGACACGCCTGGGCATGTCGACTTCACCGTCGAAGTTGAACGCTCCCTGCGCGTGCTGGACGGCGCGGTGTTGGTGCTGTGCGCCGTTGCCGGTGTGCAATCCCAATCCATCACGGTGGACCGTCAGATGAAACGTTATGGCGTGCCGCGTCTGGCGTTCATCAACAAAATGGACCGAACCGGTGCGAATCCGACCAACGTCGTCACCCTGTTGCGCAGCAAACTTAAACTCAACGCCGTCGCCATGCAGATCCCAATCGGTTCCGAGGCTGATTTTATCGGTGTCGTGGACTTGGTTTCGATGAAGGCGATGATCAATGAAGGGGATCAGGGCGAGAACATCGTCGTAAAAGAGATTCCCGCCGAGCTCGTCGATGAGGCCGAGGCCGCACGCGCCGATATGCTCGAGTCGCTGTCCATGTACGACGACGATATGGTTGAACTGCTCCTTGAAGAGCAGGATATTCCAGATAACATGATTCACGCCGCCGTTCTGAAGGGTGTGCGATCGCTCGAGTTGGTTCCCGTTTATATGGGCACCGCGTTCAAGAACAAGGGCGTCCAGTTGCTCATCGATGCGGTCTGCCGTTACTTGCCATCACCGCTAGATGCTGCGCCAATGCGTGCAAAGAAGGTTGGCAAAGAGGATGAAGAAGTGCTTCTGAAGCCTGACGCCGATCTGCCACTCGTCGCGATGGCTTTTAAAATCACCGAAGAGCAGTTTGGCCAGCTCACCTATACACGCGTGTATCAAGGGACGCTACGTAAGGGTGATACCGTATTTAATGCGCGTTCTGGAAAGAAAACGCGCGTGGGACGGCTCGTGCAAATGCACGCCAATGAGCGTGTTAACATTGACGAAGCCGGCCCGGGTGAAATTGTCGCCATGATCGGCGTGGACTGTTTCTCGGGTGACACGTATCACGGTAGTGGCGTTGCGGTGACGTGCGAATCCATGTTTATTGCTGAGCCGGTTATCTCGTATTCCGTGTCTGCCGCCGAATCCGATTGCGTTGAAAAGCTGGGTGAAGCGCTACAGCGCTTCATGAAAGAAGACCCAACCTTCAAAGTCGCCACGGATGAGGAAAATAATGAGACCATTATTTCCGGCATGGGCGAGCTGCATCTCGATGTTTACATCGAGCGAATCAAGCGTGAATACAGCGTGAATGTTAACGTCGGTCCGCCACAGGTGAACTATCGCGAAGCCATTACGAAGCCAGCCGCTTTTGATTACACCCACAAGAAGCAGACCGGTGGCCGTGGCCAGTTCGCTGCCGTCATGGGCCAGATCGCGCCAATTACGGACGAGGATGGTCAGGCGACTGCTGACGATTTTGAATTTAATAACAAAATAAAAGGCGGCAACATTCCGAGTGAGTATATCGGAGCCTGCGAAAAGGGCTTCCGTGACGTTATGGAAAAGGGCCCGCTGGCAGCCTACCCCATGGTGAGTGTCTCGGTGAGCTTGACGGACGGTAAATACCATGATGTTGACTCCAGTGACTTGGCTTTCCGTCTGGCATCGCGTCAGGCCATGAAGCAGGCTGTGTCGAGAGCCAACCCTGCGTTGCTTGAACCGATCATGAAGGTGGAAGTCGAAACACCGGATGAATATCAGGGCTCCGTCGTCGGCGATTTGAGCAGCCGTCGTGGCGTTATTCTCAGCCTGGATGCGGGCGACGACGTGACCGTTGTCAACGCGGCCGTTCCGTTGGCGCAAATGTTCGGTTACTCCACGGCCGTTCGATCGATGACTACCGGCAAGGCCACGTATTCAATGGAATTTATGAATTACGGTCAAGTGCCAGCCTCCCTGCAGGCCGAAATCATAACGAAGCGTCTCGAGAAACTTCAAGAAGACGAAGACTAAACCCGGTATTCTTTCCGTTGCCTGGTTTCCAGCCTGCGGATGGACTTGTGTTACCCGAAAGGCACGAAATGAAAACATTATCTTGGTTCGCAATCGTACTTGTCGTCGGTGGGCTTGTTTCTGCCGCCGTCGCGGCAGGCCCTAGCGGCCGTCACTCCATTGGCGGTGGTGCGCACTATCACAAAACGGTCGATGACATCAAAATCAACGACATCGAAAACGATGGTATCGGCTGGTACGCCGTCTATCAGTATCGCGGTAGTCAGGCCGGAGCCATTGAGTTTGACTTTGAGTTCATGCCTGATGATTACGGCGGTGCGACCAACGATGTCTATGCTCCTCAGATCTTCTTGATCACCGGAAAAGGCCTCTATGGAGGTGTTGGCATTGGCTGGCTCTATTCGGACAGCGAATGGGCCGACGATCCGTTCTACGTCCTTCGTGCGGGCTTCAATCTGGAGCTCGCCTCAGGGGTCTTTCTGGACATCAATGGTAATTACCAGTTCACAAAGTGGGACACGGATATTACGCAGGATCTGGATACGGACACCGTCACGCTGGGTGCCGCCCTTCGTATCGAGCTGTAATCGCAGGGCCAGGTTTGAGTCTGCGTTGACAACGAGGTACGGTTGGTGTTGAAATCCGCCTATGCCGAGCGTACGCCGCTCCAAGGACACCATCATTGTGCTTGGCGATGGCGAATTTATTCTGACGCGAACGACGTTTGAATGTGAAAACCTGGACCGTGATCTATACCGCCTTAATGTCCTCATGAATCAGGGATTTAGGGTGTACCTGAACGGACACGCGATTCATACCTGCGGATGGTGGAAAACGATGCCGTTTTAGCGTCCCATTGCCCTCGGTCCCGAAGCGGTCAAGCACCTGAAAAAAGGTAGCAACGTATTGGCGCTTTACGGCAACTTGGAATACAAAATGGGCCAGGTGGACGTGTTTCTGGAAGGTTGGCACCAGGCTGACCTTGAGTGATTTGATCACATGCCCGTTGTGACGATGGATTTCGGCTCAATACGTGACAATCTGAGTTGCATTTGTCGTTTTCTCAAAAGAAACCTTTTGTGTAGAATTGGGGCCGATTTTCGCTACGATTCTACTTGTGGGAGGTTCTACGATGGCACTGGTGGAAAATCTGTGGGGTAAGCATCTGCGTAAGGTTGTCCGTGCGTTCGTGTGCTTTTTTTTCTGCCTGCTTTTGCAAACGCTGCAACATGGATCGGGTGCGCTGAATGGCTTGGTCAACATGATCATGAAAACGGGAGCCTCTCATCCGGGGGCGTTCATGCGTAGCGAAGTCGGCGTTGCCGAAGACTTATGGCTGGTCGAAGGTGGCCGCGGGTTTTCGTTCGGCCCACAAAGAAACCTGTTTATCTATGCTGGGCTTTCCTGGGTCGGGGCCATTGGAGCCTGAAGAAATGGACAGCTTTGAAGTTAATCTGGCGCATATCCTGACGGATGATCTCAGCGTCGAAGTGAATGGGTATTACAATATGTTCAAGGACCAGTTGTCCTAGGGCCCTTTGCAGAATATTTGGTCCGAAGCCGAGGTTGTCGCGATTAATGCCCACAACGGCGTCAGTTGGGGAGGCGGTATGTTTCAAAATATAAATCAGGACTTCAATGTCTTTGGTGGCGAACTTGTGTGCCGCTGGCAGGCGCTCGAACATACGGGACTGGTTGTCAGTTATGGCGTCAGCCAGTTATCTGTTAACGAGTGGCTTCGACACCAATGACGCGCCGCAGGTTCATCCGGCGTACAAGGATGAGCGTCATCTCGTCGATCTGGCGTTGATCTACCGCGTCTCTGAACGTGTTTCAACGAAGCTCGTTATTCAGAATGCATTCGGCGATGATGTTCCGCCAGCGACCTTCGATTTGAATGCGCCGACGCAGGGGAATCTTGGGTCGGACGAAACCCGGGCCTACCTCTCAGGTACGGTGACCTTCTAGCCTGATCTACCGTGTCGTTTCTTCAATCCGATACAACGCTTTGTCTGTTCGAATAAAGAAGGCACCGTCAACGGCGGCAAATGAAGCCATGTGTTTTCCGTCGAGTTTATTGCGCGCAAGCTGTTTTGGCGTACGCCCAGCTTCAAGGACGGTTGTTTCGCCTTCGCGATTGGAAAAGAAAAGTCGCCCATCGGCATGTGTCGGCGACGCCGAATAGCTGCCTCCGACTCGTTCTTTCCATAGCTCTTTTCCGGTCAATGCATCCAGGCAGGTGGCAACCCCGCTGCGGTCATTAACGATATAGAGTTCATTGCCGACGAGAATGGGTGACGGCTGTGAGGGGGCACCCCTTTTGTGGCGCCAGGCAAGTACGGGGTCGCAGTCACCGTCGGCGTCTTGGAAGCGAACCGCGAGAATTTCTGCGGCGTTGAAGCTGGTTGAGAAGTAGACCATGCCGTGGCCAGCCACGGGACGCGGCACGATGGAATAACCCAGCGTTTCGTAGGAAAGTTTCCAAAGCTCCTCGCCCGTGACGGGGTCGTAGCCGTATAGCCAATCGGCAGCTGGCGATACGAGCTGATCGCGGCCATGAATTCGGGTGATGAGCGGAGTGCCGTAGGCTTTCTGAAGATCCGGGTTCGGGTTCAGCTTTCCGGTACGGTCGGTTTTCCATGCAATGTCACCGGTGCGTTTGTCGAGCGCGACGATGTATTGAATGTCAGATCCGTCCGCATGAAAGATGACATTGTGTTTCCAAAGTACAATGGAACTACCGGGACCGTTGTTGTGTGTCACCGGAAGGCTGGTGTTTTTCCAAATGATCTTGCCTGATTTTGTGTTGATGCACACGGTGCCGTGGGTGCCGAAGTGGGTGTAGAGGCGTCCATTTTCAATGATGGGTGTCGGCGATGCGTGTGAATTCAGGGTGTGGATCGGAGGCGGATTTTCTGGGGTGAGTAGCTCAATGTCGTGAAGAATTTCCCCGGTTTTCTGATCCACGCAAATGGCGCGCAATCGCAAGTCATCGACGGCGCTCAACGCGTTGGGGTTGATGAGGCCTTTGACGCGCGCTTCGCGTGCGGCACCGGTCAGGATGATGTGGGTCGACGTTGTTAGCCAGATCTGTCCGCGATCAATGACGGGCGATGACCAGCCCGTTCCGGGGATGGGTGTTTTCCACGTGACATTTTCGGTTTCACTCCATGTACTCGGGAGGCCTTTGGTGGTCACGTGACCCTGGCCGGATGGTCCGCGAAACTCTGGCCAGCTCTCGCGGGCATAGGTTGCGTTCAACATCAGGCACGGGAGGGCGGCTAGCATACAAAAGCAGATTCGTGCATGAATCGATTGGCGATCGTCGTTCGGCATAGCGAAGGTCCTTTTCTTGATGAGGGGTATAATGGCCAAATTTCGCAGCGCAGATCAAGCAGGCTTGCACTTTTAGGGATCTCGCATCGACCTTTCGCGACGTCTCCAGGGTGACCAGGGTGGGACATTCCCGTGGGTTCACCAAGTTGAATGCGACTGGACATTTTGTCTGTTTCTGGTAAATTATCACCTGTTTGACGCGCTGGCAGACGCATGCTTGTTGCATCGTGCATTCCAACGAACGTTGACACGTTGGAAAATGGCTTTCTTCGGCATTCACTTGGCCTCATCGGACAACCAGAAGGCAATCCGCGCGTCGATGCGTGCACGCATCACGCAGGGAACCTCGTTCGTACACTTCATTTTTCTATACCTTTAGAGAAGCGTACAGCCTTCCTTGAACGCCTTGGCGGGTGGTTGCGCCGGAGAGATACATGACGATCAAACGGTTCTGTTTCGCGAAACGATTCCTGCGCAGGCTTTCTGCATTTGCTTTGCTGTCGTGCTTTCTTTTACCGACACCACCCGCTTCAGCAGAAGTCATGCTGCAATGGTTTGAGTCCGACTGGGATGAAATGTATCGGCGTATGCCCGAAGCGGCAGAGATTGGGTATGATTTTCTGTGGATCCCACCGCCCACAAAAGGACCTACCGGAAAAGGGACCATCTGGGCCAACGTTGGATACAACCTTTATGATCGATTTGATATTGGGGATGTTCCGCAACGAGGATCGCTAGAGACGCGCTATGGGTCACGGGGGTCATTGCGTTGCATGGTTGACGCGGCGCACGCCTTGGACATAAAGATCATTCCCGACATTGTCATGAACCACAACGGCAACGGCCCGGACTTCACGCGCTATCCGGGCATGCGCCCCGAAGATTTTCATGTGCAGTGGCAGGAAAATGTCGTCAATGATCTGGATTACATTCGCGGACCGCGCATGGATCAATGGACACCGGACGGTGGGTTTGGCGGCACCTTATGGCAGGAGTTGGCGCAACTGATCGACATTCGAACCGAAGACAATTTTGACGCTGGTCGTTTCACGGGTGGCAACAACACGCCGGGCTGGGATCTTGTCGCCGGCACATCACCCCTGCGACATCCTGCCCAATTCGAACGCTATCCCTATTACCCTGTCGGTTACACGAACGAAAACTCGGTTCAGATGCTGAATCGTTGGATCGCGTGGTTGGGGCAGGCCATGAACTACGATGGGCTTCGCATCGACGCAGCCAAGCATACCCCGCACGAGTTTTTCGGTACACGTGGCAACGGTTTTCTGCATGAGGCCCAATGGGGTCACAATCAGCGCTTCGGATTTGGTGATTCGAACAACGATGAGGCGGATCAACTGTTTCAGAACTATTTGGCGGAACGCGACGACTCGATGATTTTTGCTGAAATCCTGAGTGGGTGGGGCGAAATTGAATATTGGTACGGGTACGGGACAAACGATCGCAACCCGATGCGGTTCCTTGATTATGCGATGAAGAAATCGGCGGATGCCAATTTTAATGGCGACCTCAATGGCCTTGGCGGTTTCGGTTCCGATTTCGGGCCAAACAACGGCATTCTGTACGTGTGGGGTCATGACGAAGGGCCACCCAGCAAGGTCGATTTGGCCTACGCCTACATCTTGACCCACGTGGGACTACCGATGGTGTATTTCACGGCAAACAACATCAGCTGGGAAAATCACGGACGAGCCGCATACGATCCGAACGTGCCTAATCAGAACAAAACATGGATGATCCCCGGTCACGACAGTCAGGCCCTCGGGGATCTGGGCAACGCGATCCCTAATCTTGTCTGGATTCACCAAAATTTTGCGCGCGGATCCGAACAAAAGTTGTGGGAGGGCGATGGTGATTTTTTCGCATTGGAGCGTTACGAGGATACGGATAACAACGGCCGAGAGTCTGGCGACGCTTTGCTGGTGGTTGCCCTGAATGATTCTGGTGGATGGCAAACCCGAAACGTGTGCACCAGTTTCGAACAGGGTACGGTGCTCAAAGATTATACAGGCAACAATCCCGCAGACATTACTGTCGGTGCCGCGGGATGTGTTGATGTCTCTGTGCCTCCTATGGATGGGCAGGGTTGGGTCGCCTATGCGCCTAAGATTGCTGAGCCTCTTAACGTCACCTTTACTGGGGGCGCTACGACGCAAATGGATTGGATCATTCCTGGGGGTGTCCATGCGCCTGAGAAGGCGCGTCAGTTTACGCGGATCACCAGTTCGAATATCACGGTTGATGTCACCTTTAGCACTCCGGGCGGACCTGTCGACAATGCCATGGTCAAGTGGGGGCAGGGCAAAGCGGCGATTGGGACAGGAACGCATTTCAGCAACGTGAATGATGTGGTTGTCGGAAAATTCGAGGAGATGACGCCGGATGGGGGAAACGCGAGTCACTACACGCTTGCGGCAACACTCAACGACGCGATTCCGGAGGGCCTGAATGTCGTTAAGGTCCGTGTTTTTAATCAGCGCACGGCCGGTCAGTTTCCCGCTTTGTTTAATACCAAAACCGAAGTCGTTTATGTGGACCGGCATGGTCCGGATCTCGATATTGCGCAGCCAACCGAAGGGGAGATCGTCGCCGGTGACGCGGTCATGGTGATTCGCAACCCTGATTTCACTGCCTACGAAATATTCGTTGGTGTGAATGGTGTTACGAATCGCGCCCACCAGATCATGAAAGGGCTGTATAAAATCAGTCTCGTGGGTCTGCCACCAGGGCCGCAGGCCATCACGGTTCGTGCCACGGAGGCGGATTGGGGAGATCCTCGTCAGGTAATCAACAGCGCGACGACGACGCGTCACATTACGGTTGTCGCCAACCCGAATGCGATCGAGCTGAATCATGTCGACGGACAAACCAACGAGCTGCCGTTTTTTGCCACCATTGTCTCCGCGCCCGGCGCCAGCGATGTACGTCTGTATTGGGATGGCTACCGCCTACCGTTTAATCATGGTTCATGGACCAATCACTTTAACGGGGAGGTCGTGCGCGATGATGGTCTTGGCACGGTTGTGCAGGAAACGTTATGGGGCGCGTTCGTTAACGGGCCGCATTTCTTCGAGGCCGAGCGCGTGGATGCGGGCGTGACCAGTCGCGTTGCGGCGTGCGTGACGTTCAACTTGTTTGGCGGCAACCATATTGATTCTGACGGCGATGGTCTTCCCGATAATGTAGAGGTTCCCTTTTTCGACCAAGGTGCACCTGGACCCGATCAAGCGTTGCCCGGCGATGACAATGACTTCGTTCCAGAGTCGTGGGAAACGTGGACGCGCTTGAACCCGTACAACCATTCGACCTTTTACAATGGCCAGTACGATGATCGGAATGATTTCGACGGTGATGGATATAGTAACTATGACGAGGTGTTTGCCGGCTACGTTGAAGAAGGCAATATCTATAAATACAATATCTATGACGGGAACAACCATCCGGCCGGGATTCCCTTTGTGGCGTCGACAGCAACCTGGGCGCCAGCCGCTGGCGTCATGCCCGGGGCGGCGTTGACGATCACCTATCACCCGCAGGGTGGCAGTCTGAGTGCGGCAACACAAATGGTTGCCCATGTCGGCCACTCGGTGCGCACGGAAACGCAGTGGCAGGATGTTGTCGGCACCAATATGGCCTTCGTCGGGGGCGGCGCGTGGCAGGTGAGCTACATGGTGCCCAGCAATGCGACATCCGTTGATTTCACATTCTGGGACGGCGGCAGCACCTGGGATGGTAACGACTGGCAGGCGCTTGTCGTTGGCGATACGAATCGGTTTTTCGCGATGGACGGTGAATTCGACGCTCCGGACTATCTTGTCTCGTCAGATTCCGGCGGGAAAATGCCGATTTACGCCGCGTGCAAAGGCAGTAGCCTCTATGTCGCCACGACGGCCGCTGGTGGGGGAAGTGATGATCGATTCCTGTTTGTGACGGACACACTGGGCGATGCGCACCCGGCGCCATGGGCGAAATCGGGACAGGTGTTTTTCGACACCAGCACGAAACCTTTTATGGGAGGCGAAGGGGATGGCTTTTTCGATACGTGGCACAACGCTGTCGCCGACATGGCCAATTGGCCCAACGCCATGGAGGGTGAGCTGAATCTGATCGACGCCTTTGGACGCGTGCCGGAAGCTGTTTACGTGGCGGCCGTGTCGTACGGGACTGCCGATGGTTCGGGCGTGACGTCACAAGGCCCTGCGGCTTGGGATGCGGACAATGATATTCAAATCATGGAGTTTTTGCGCGTCCCGCTGAACAGCGTGCGCGACGAAAACCTAGACGGGCATTTTGATGGGGGAAACCCTAGCCTGCAGACGGTGGTGGGTTCTGAGACGAATGATGCCAACTACGGATTGCGTCGATTCTTCATCAACGAACGCGCCGGCGAAACGGCAACCGTCACCTTGTTGCTGCGACCGAATGTTGGCGCGGGTAACACCCTCAGCGATGTTGAGCTGATCTCGAATGTTAACCGACGTGATTTCGCGCGCATCGAGGAGGATCTCAACACGGTCAGCCCGCAGAGTGACGACACATACTATCGCGCGTATCCTATGCAGGATATGGGCAATGGTCTGTATGCGCATACGATAACCATCAACAAGTGCGGTGTATATCGCGTCAATGCACGTTATCGGGTCAACGGGGGGGCGTATGCCTACTACCGGGACAATGGGCTGCGGCGCGACTGTGTGTTGGTGATCTCACCGCGTAAAGCCCTTGATGTCACC
>JAPKCZ010000609.1 GCA_028822745.1 Kiritimatiellia bacterium
GTATACCACAGGATCTTGGCCGGATTCCCTATGGTGCAGGGCGGTTGCGGGGACTACAATTCGATCCGGCCGACGATCCAGTGTGATAGTCAGGAGTCCGAACATTCCCGGCAGCAAATCACCCTCCTTATTGTCAATTTCCATTTCCACCAGCATCGTTCGGGTTTTGGAATCCAGCGCGCCTGCAAATCGAGTGACTTGACCACCAATTTTCCCCTCACCCAGCGCGTCACACTTGAACTCCGCCTTGTCCCCAACGTCGGTCCAGGTCACATCCCGCTCTGGAATTGCTACACGAATACGCACTTTTTTGGAGTGGATGATGGTGAATAGCGATTTTTTTTGAAGTCCACTATCGACCAGCTCACCAGGATCCAGGTTTCGTTGCGACACAACTCCGTCGAAAGGGGCCTGCAAGGTGGCGTACCCTATCATGATCTTGGATGCATCGTGCTTTTTTTGTGCAACATCCACCATAGTCTTGGCAGCACTGGCATCGGCCTCCGCTGCTTTTAAGGCGGCCTTTGCCACATCTACCTTGGCTACGACTGCCAGACGGGAAGCCTTGGAAGTTTCTAATCGGCTCAAAGTTTCGTCTCGTAACCGTTCAGAGATTGACTTGGATTCAGTCAGTTTTCGGATGCGATCGTATTCGATCTGATCGGCTGAAATTTGGGCGTCTGATTTTTTAACGTCTGCCTCGGCAACGGTGATTTGCACTTTGGCAAGCGCAACCATCGCTTCGTACCGTACGGTTTCGCTTTCCAATTGAGCGATTTCCGCCAGTTGCAACTGCTCGGCAGCGAACATCTCTGGTACATCGATTTCCGCCAGAGGTTGGCCGGCTTTGACTGCATCTCCTATATCGACATTGACCTGTTTGGTGTAGCCTGAAACCCGTGCGTATACGTCGACATTATGATATGCGTGAACGGAAGCCGGCCGGGTGGTCTTACGCTCTAGCGTAACCATCTCGGGCTTCACAATTTTGACTGCGGTCGGCTCAGCGGCGAGCAGGGGATAGTTCCCCCACAAGTTTACCGTCAGTAGCAGAGCGCAAAAAGTGAAACGATAATGAAATAATGGCTTTCGCATATCCCCCTCCTCCCCTTCACCGAAGTTATCAAAGGGTATTCTTCGAGTCAATCATTTGGTGCCCTCCTGAACACTGTCGTCTAGACCTCGTCCAAACTCGTAAGCATGAAACCCCTGTCGGCTTTAATTGTCTTGGGGATGTTTATGATGCGCCATCCACTCTAATTCTGGGGTGGTCGGAACGCCTGCTGGCTTAAGGTCCGCCCAAGGCCCGAAAGATGGCCACCGCGTCAGCGAGCAACTCGGTGTGCAACGCGAGTGACTGGCGGCGGGCGGTGAGGATGCGGCGTTCATCTTCCAGCACCTCAAGTTGTGAGACCAGCCCGACGCGGAGCTTGTCGGCGGTGAATTTTCGGATCTTTTCGGCCTTGCGCACAATCTCGTCGGCGAGCTTGAGTTGTTCGCGGCGGCGGTTGAACTGCACGGCGGCAGTCTCGACTTCCTCGAACGCACGCAGGGCAAGCGCCCGGTACTCGGCGGCCACGACGCGGGCGCGGGCCTGCTCGGATCCCAGTCGCTCAATCCGTTCCGGGTCCCAGATGGGGATCTCCAGGCGCGGGCCAATCTCGGTCATCCAACTTCGAAAAGGATCAGTGATTGAGCCGGTCATGGTGAAACCACTGAGGCGCAGGTCGAGCGAGGGATAGAGATCCAAATGGGCGGCTCGTTCCAGCGCGAAGGCGGAGCGGAGCCGAGCTTCAGCAGCAGCGAGATCGGGGCGCTGCCGCAGGATGTCGGCCGGCAGCTTGGCTGGCAGGATCGGAATGACAATTGTGCCAGAACGCAGTGGAGTGATGGGATATCGGCTGCCGCCCGCAGGCAATCCACGCAACCGATCGAGTCGTCGGACGGCAGTTTCGCCTAGCATCTGAACTCGAATTAGTTCCCGCTGTAGAATGGTGATTTCAGCTGCCTGCCGTTCGATCACCGCAGCATCAATGAGCCCGGCCTGCAAGCGGTCGCGGTAGATGGTCAGGATAGCGTTCTGGTGTTTAATGGAATCCTCAATGATGGCCTGATCCTCGTTATAACGGC
>JAPKCZ010000610.1 GCA_028822745.1 Kiritimatiellia bacterium
AATTTGCAAGTGGCCGCGCTGCACGGTAGCTCGCACTACGACCTGCCGAGAATTCTCCGGTGGTTTACGGCGAGTATCGGTGTGCACCACGTCCACCATCTGTGCAGCCGCATTCCTTTCTACCGGCTTCCGCACGTACTCCACGACCACCCCTCTCTAGGCGGTACAAACCGACTCTCGTTGGTTCAAAGCCTCGGCTGCGTACGGCTTGCGCTTTGGGACGAGACCCAGCGACGGCTGGTGACATTTCGTGACGCTCGGTCGTGAAGCAGGAATCAGATGCAAGTTATGCACGTCGCGGACCCTCATGCTCAAAAATGGCTATTTAAAATTCGCCGAGGTGTCCGTTCCGGGTCCAGGCTGTTTCAAAACGCTTCACATGATTTTTGCGTCGCTATGGCGGAGGTTCATATGAAGCGTTTTATTGAAGGCGAAGACCGCAGCCAGAGCACATTATTTCCTGAACATTTGGATAATTACGTCGGCGAAGATAATCCTGTGCGTGTGGTCGATGTCTTTGTCGATGCACTTGAGCTTGGCGGCCTGGGCTTTGAGCGGGTTGTCCCGCAAGCAACTGGCAGGCCGGGCTATCATCCGTCGATTTTGCTGAAGCTCTATATTTACGGCTATCTCAACCGGGCTCAGTCGAGCCGCCGGCTTGAGCAGGAGGCCGGGCGCAACGTGGAAGTGATGTGGCTAACCGGCCGCCTGGCGCCGGATCACAAGACAATCGCCGAATTCCGCAAAGACCATGGCCGGGCGATCCGTAAAGTCTGTGTTCAGTTTGTTGCCCTGTGCCGCCAGCTTGATCTGTTCGCCGACGCCAGCGTGGCGATCGACGGTGCCAAGTTCAAGGCCGTGAACACCCGCGACAAGAACTTCACGCGGGCCAAGGTGAAGCGCCGCATGGCGCAGATCGAGGAGAGTGTCACGCGCTACCTGGACCAGCTGGACAGCGCCGACCGGCAAGAGCCGTCACTGGCGCGCACCACCAAGACGAGGCGCCTGACAGAAAAGATCGCCACGTTGAAGGAGGAGATGCGACGCCTGGGAAAGCTTGAAGCCAGGATGCTGGCAACACCGGACCAGCAAATTTCGCTGAGCGATCCTGATGCCCGCTCGATGGCGACAAGTGGCCGCGGCAGCGGCATGGTCGGCTATAATGTGCAGGCAGCGGTGGACATCAAACATCATCTGATCCCCGCTCATGAAGTGACCAATGTGGGCACCGACCGATCGCAACTCTCGCACATGGCCAAGCGGACCAAGGCGGCTCTCAAGGCGGACAAACTGGAAGTCGTTGCCGATCACGGATACTTCAAAAGCGAAGAGATCCTAGCCTGCGAAAAAGCCGGCATTACGGTCACCTTGCCCAAACCGCAAACCTCGGGCATCACGGCCAAGGGTCGCTTTGGCAAGCAGGACTTTGTCTACATCGCCCAAGACGATGTCTATCGTTGCCCTGCCGGTGAACGCCTCGTCTGGTGCTTCACAAACCGGGAAAAGGACCTGACGTTGCATCGCTATTGGACCACCGCCTGTCACACCTGCGCCATCAAGGATCAATGCACCACGGACAAGCAGCGCCGGATTACCCGCTGGCAGCACGAACATGTTCTTGAGGCTGTCCAGAGGCGGCTCGACGAACACCCGGAAAAGATGCGCCAGCGCCGCGAAACGGTCGAGCATCCGTTCGGAACCATCAAATCCTGGATGGGCTATACACACTTCCAGATGAAGACGCTGAAACATGTCGGCACCGAAATGGCGCTGCATGTGCTGGCCTACAATCTCAAACGCGTCATGAAGATCCTCGGCATCGCCCCGCTGATCGCAGCAATGAAAGCGGCATAGGGCTCTCTTATGCAGCTTTTTGCGCGCACACCCGACCAATCCGACACACAGGCCGCGAATTCCGGACCAGAAGACCGCATCAACAGCACAAATTCGTAAAACCGGAATATCGACCATCCACACCGACAGGACGTCATAGGGAAAAAACAGCGCGCGTTTTGAAACAGCCTGGGTCAAACTGAGAAGAAATCACGACGCCGAAATTAAGTCTGCTTTTCCCCGGTCGCCTCAACCAGTCGACGCAACACATGTGTTAAATTTCTCTGCCGGCGT
>JAPKCZ010000611.1 GCA_028822745.1 Kiritimatiellia bacterium
TTCTCTCGCACATTGACTATCGTCTCTGGCAGCGTCTCGCGCCCGTCCTTGTGATTATCGTGGTTATCCTACTGGCCATGGTCTTTTTGCCTGGTATTGGTGTGCGCGTGGGGGGAAGCCGACGGTGGTTGCGAGTGCTGGGGTCCGTTCGCTTGCAGCCATCGGAAATCGCGAAGATCGTAGAAATGATCGCGTTGTCGGCTTGGCTGGCCCATGTCGGCCGACGTGCCACCACGTTTAAATATGGTCTGTTGATGCCAGGCTTGGGCTTGTCGGTGTTGCTCGGACTTGTTATTGCCGAACCCGATTTCGGAACGACCATGCTGATGGGCGCAACGGCCCTGATCGTTCTGTTCGCAGGCGGGGTACGTCTTCACTACCTCGTTATCACCGCGGCCGTCGGATTCAGCGCATTCATTCTTGCCGTGATGCAGGACCACGTCCGTTGGGCACGTGTTATGGCCTTTCTGGATCCGGAAAAATATCCCAATACGGCCTATCATCTCACGCAATCAAAGATCGCATTTATTTTGGGTGGCTTCTCCGGCGTCGGCCTAGGCGACAGCATTCAGAAGCACTATTATCTGCCCGAGTCCCATACAGATTTCATTTTAGCCATTCTCGCAGAAGAGTTTGGCATTCTTGGGAGTGGCGCCGTCGCCTTGCTTTTTGGTGCGATTTTATTTCTCGGATTGCGCATCAGCGCGTATGCGCCTGATCGTTTCGGTCGACTGTTGGCCTTCGGCCTGACCACCATGATCGTGGTTCAAGCATCGATCAACATTGGCGTTGTGACGGGCTGCCTTCCTACGAAAGGCCTGCCGCTGCCGTTTATTAGTTATGGGGGGTCCAGTATGCTGAGCTCAATCGCTTGCATTTGTATTCTTATCAATATTGGAAAACAGGCCCGAATTGAGCCAGAGGGGACGCGGCGGGCCATCAAGGACCGCCAGCATACGTTCTAAGACAGACCTGCAGGCAACAGGAGCCTGATTGCTCGGACTTTTGCTGATCACGCTTTGCTGTTCCGCATATTCGATACTTGATTTGTCGCGTTTATTCCTTAAGATTTGCTTCGTGAGGCAACAATGCTACGGGAGGTGTCGATTATGGCGGGTAGCAATAGAGCTAGTATTCTTCTGATTGACGACGACGATCATCTGCGTCTGTCGCTACGTGATTTTCTTGATCATCGCGGCTACGACGTCACGATTGCAGCGACGGGCGAGACCGGTATGCTTCGTCTGAAGGAGCGCAAGCCAGATCTGATTCTTCTGGATATCTCCATGCCTGGCATTGGCGGGACGGGATTCTTAAAAAAGATGGTTGCGGGGGAACTGCCACGTTGCCCTGTTGTCGTTCTTTCTGCACGATCTGAAGCTCAGGCGTTTTTTGAATCACTGGAGGTTGAGGCGTTTTTGCCCAAGCCGTGTGATGGCAACGTACTGATTGAGCAAATCGAGCGGACACTTTCGACGCATCCGGATAAAGAACATGCGGGGGGCGGGAACGAGCTGGTCGTTCTTATTGCCGAGAATGATGCCATTGTTTCTGCTGCATTGAAGACGCTATTGGAGGCGCAAGGGGTGACGGTTAGAACATTGCGCACGGGCCCTGAAGTACTCGAAGCGGCACCGCATATTCAACCGCGTGCGATCGTCATTCGCGAGTTTCTACCTGGCATGAATGGCACCGTGCTCGCGCCGCTGCTCGCGGCGATGCCGAGCACGAAGGGGGTCCCGGTCATTATTTATGATGATTCGTACCGGCTTCGACAAAAGCACGAGCACCTTGCCCGTGAATTATCGGGTGTTGCCCGTTGGATTCTTTCGATCGACCCAGAGAAAGTTGTCAGTGCCACGCTTGAGGTTTGTGCGGAATCCACCGTTTGAGCTGGTCGTTGGGCGTCGCGTCGTTCTTTCGCTCCGAGTGAATTACCTGTGCGAGCACTTTCTCGAATGACGACCTTGTCCGAATTTGCTACCTTCTGGTCCTGCTGCGCTGTCGTCGGCACAGCGACCGTATCCATCGATCAATAAAACAGACCACATTGAGGAACCGTATAGTGAAGGCAAAGGGACGCTACTTTCAACGTATACGCCACCATGGCTTAGGCCTTATGTT
>JAPKCZ010000612.1 GCA_028822745.1 Kiritimatiellia bacterium
TGGCCGAGGTAATCACGACACGGGGTATTGAATTCCGTGGCGGGCTTCCGCTGAACATCTTCAGGTCTGCCGCCGTGGGGGTGATAGAACTCCCATATGGTGCCGGTCCGCTCGAATTGCACAGCCGAGTCGTCGAGGGCCCGTTCCAGGAGCGCGGCTGCGGAGGCACACTCGCCGTAGTTCATACACCCTCTTGCT
Organism: Kiritimatiellia bacterium; assembly: GCA_028822745.1. Taxonomy (GTDB): domain Bacteria; phylum Verrucomicrobiota; class Kiritimatiellia; order UBA8416; family JAIOPI01; genus JAPKCZ01. The sequence continues at coordinate 199 of JAPKCZ010000612.1, forward strand.
GCCCAGTAGGTCATGCTGTTCCATGCCGGGCCGCGCCACATACGTAACTCAAAACGCGGGTCATCGACAGAAACCGTCGCAATGGGATGCTCGGTGTAGAATCGTTTCGGATTCAGGAGATTCTCCTCTATAACCCTACGCGCCTGCTCAGGCGTGGCGGCACCGACAACCAAGGGCCACATGCCTTCGAAAGCGAAACACCGCAAAGCTGGGTCTTGCACGGCCCAGATGTCATGGAAGAAGCCCGTTTCTTCGACGAAGAGATCGTCTTGAATGAAGGCTTTGAGCGTGTCTGCGGCACCTTCGTAATCTGAGGGATCCTCTCCAAGCGCCTGTGCCCATCGTTTGGCGTAGGTGTACAAGGCAAATACATGAGATGTCGCATCAACGCATGCAAAGGGGCCTGTCTGTGTCCCCAGAAAACGAATTCCTTCATCAACCCCGCTTTCCCACTTGTGGTTCAGGATATCCGTGTAGAAAAAACCTTTTCCTTGTGCCTTGCGCTTCTGCTCGAACCAGCGGATCTGCCGGACGAGCGTCGCGTACGCCGTAGGCAGTATTTCGGGGCCGTGGATGTCCACATAGTCCTGAACTGCAAACGGCCAAACAGGCGGATGCCCCACTTCGGTATCCAAGTCTGCTTTGCCCTCACGCATGCAGATGGCTGCGGGAAGCCGTCCGTCCTCTTGTTGTCCTGCAAGGTTGTTTTCCGTTTGGCGACGTGTATCGGCCGGATCAAATTCCGACTTCAAGACTGCTTTGCCCTCACGAATGTAGATGGCTCCGGGAAGCAGTCCGTCCTCTTGTTGTCCTGCAAGATTGTTTTCGATTTGGCGACGTGCATGGGCCGGATCAAAAGGCAGGACATCAAGAATGGCATGCACGATGTCCCAATGACCGAACGCAGGACCATAACAGTAGCCAGACCCGATCTCTTCCCATGCATGTGGAAATGGAGGTATTGCGGGTCGAATGCTTTGGACGTGCAGGTCCGCCACATAGCGCAGCATGCTGCTCCAGCCCGGTTTGCCTAATGACTCGATCTTAGTGGCATCTATTCTCATACTCAATTCTCTCTCCCAGTCCAACGTCGTGAATGACCATCTTTTCAAAGCCAGCGAAGCGCGGCTTTGAAAAGTATGTGTGCATTCATCTTGTTGGCCTCTTCCTCTTCGGGAAGTACTTCACATTGGCCAGACCTTTGAAGTCAATGTCCTGAGTCCATACGACTGCTTCGTGCGCCCGCGCAGACGCAAGAATAATGCTGTCGGCCATGGGCAGGGAATGCTCAAGGCTGAGCGAGGCTGCCGACAGGGCAAGCTGTGGTGTTAGGTCGATCACACGGCCGCGTTGCATGGCCGAAGCCGCCTGCAAGGCTGCATCTTCTCCGGCTTCGCGAAGCAGTACTTTGAAGACCTCGTATATTGAAACGGAAGGCACAATCAGTGAGTCCGAGTCCTTCAGTGGGGCGGCAAAATGCGAAGCGTTTCTGCCGCCTGCAAAGTACTCGAGCCAACCAGAGGAGTCTATGACGTTCATACTCGGTCGCCCTCCCGCTTGACGTTCGTGTCGATTCCCTTAACGAACCCTCGGAGATCTGCGATGTCTCTCTCAGGAATCAACTCCACTCGGCCTCGGTACTCGATGACCTGCATTTTCTGTCCCGGGGTGAGATGCAGATTGTCTCTGACCGGACGAGGAATCACGACCTGGAACTTGGGTGACACCGTTACTGTTTGCATGACGAGACCTCCATCGATTGTAAATGGTATGACGATACAGCGATCGATACGGTCTTGTCAATCAAGACTTGCCCAACGCCGACGCTACCCCCGCTGCGTCTCCATGGTTCCAGTTGATAGGGTTCGTCTTATAGGGTCTAGATGAAAGCAGCGTCATATCAAAATCGCTGGGTAACAGCGCC
>JAPKCZ010000613.1 GCA_028822745.1 Kiritimatiellia bacterium
GAGGAATCGTTTTCGTTATTCATGATGACGATTTCACCAAATCGGCCTTCCTGCTTCGCTGATATCTGCTGAAGTTTCAGCAATTCCAAAAGCGCAAGGAAACAACAAATGACTTCATTGCGCGAGCCCAGCCCGGTCAGCAGTTCGGCAAAGTTAACGCTACCCTTCTTACGCGTTAGCGCAAGCAGAGAATCAATTTTGTCCGCAACGGTAAAGCGATCGCCTTCAATTTCACCAAATGTTTCGACCGGCGCCTTCTTGAGAACATCGTTAAACGCAGCGATTAAGTCGAAAAGGCTTACGTCCTTTAGGGAAACACTTGGATCATCGTCCACGATTTCAACGGCCGCAGGTCCGGCATCAAAAATATTTTCCTGATTCAATGCCGATGTTTCGAGGAACCCTGCTGCGTCTTTAAACTGCTTGTATTCGACCAACTGTCGGACGAGATCCCAGCGCGGGTCCTCTTCTTCCTCTTCAAGCTCAGGGCGTTCTTCGACAGGCAGCAGCATGCGGCTCTTGATCATCATCAGCGTGGCAGCCATGACAAGGAACTCGCCCGCGATGTTCAGATCGAGCATCTTCATCACGTTGAGATACTCCATATACTGTGTCGTGATGGTTTCGATCGGAATATTGTAAATGTCAACTTCATCACGTTTAATCAGATACAGGAGCAAATCGAGGGGGCCTTCAAAGACCTCCAAATCGACTTTGTATTCATCGGTAGCCATAAATTAGTCCAATCCCAATGCTGTTCGAGCATTGCCGAGCGTTTCGGTTGCTAATGCACGCGCTTTTTTTGCGCCTGCGTCCAAGACGCCGTCGACATAAGCAGCATCTTTCTCCAATGCCGCACGCTTTTCACGCAACGGTTCGAAGACCTCAAGGAACGCTTCATGCAGAGCCTTTTTGGCGTCGCCATAGCCGTAGCCGCCGTCCCGGTAACGCTGCGCCATCTCTGCCTGAGCCTCCTCTGTTGCAAAAAGCCGGTACAGCGCATACACGTTGCACGTGTCCGGATCTTTTGCGTCCTCGAGCCCCTTGCTGTCGGTCACGATTCGCATCATCTGTTTACGCGCGGCTTTGGGCTCAGCAAACAACTCAATCGTGTTGTCGTACGATTTTGACATCTTCTGTCCGTCAATGCCAGGAACCACAGCGACATTGGTACGAATCGAAGATTCAGGGATGGTAAAAATGTCCTGACCACAGAGGTTGTTGAACTTAACCGCAATGTCGCGCGTGACTTCGACGTGCTGCTTCTGGTCCTGCCCCACGGGAACGAGCGTCGATTGATACGCCAGAATGTCGGCAGCCATCAGCACGGGATACGAAAACAGCGCATGCGTGGCGGGAAACCCGCGCGCTGTCTTATCTTTGAATGAATGGCAGCGTTCTAGCAGCCCCATGGGCGTCACCATGGACAATAGCCAAGTCAACTCGGTGACCTCGGGAACGTCGCTTTGGCGGAAAAATACCGTTTTTTCAGGATCCAGACCACAGGCCAGGAAATCGAGCGCGACATCACGGGTGCCTTGACGCAGTGCCTCTGCGTCGCGAAACGACGTCAGGGCGTGGTAATTGGCGATAAAAAGATAAGTTTCCCCCTCTTCCTGCAAATCGATTGCAGGCTTCATCATGCCAAAGTAATTCCCCAGGTGCAGACGCCCTGAAGGTTGTATACCCGATAGTATCCTCATGAACCCTTCTCCATACTAAAAGACAAGCGCATAAACATACAAAATCTACCTTCAAATGAAAGCAAAATGAGGAATCGATCCGGAGCAGCGCACAGGCTCATAGGGGCCCCAAATACCTATTTGACCGGAGCAAAGTCGATCTGACGTTTGTCAAAGTTGACGCTCAGCGGGCGCACTTGCATGATCGTGCCTTGCCGGAAGACCGTTTTCCCAACGCGAAGCTCTCCGGGGTGCTGGTAGTGAGCTCGACCACTCGACAGCTGCGAGGCATGCACAAGCCCCTGGATCTGCAGCCCCTTCAATTCCACGAAAAGACCAAAACGCGTGACCGCGACGACAACGGCTTCGAAATCTTTGGGGCTTTGCATCTCGATGATCTGCTCAAGATAGCGATACTTTTTCATCTCAAGCAAGGTTCG
>JAPKCZ010000614.1 GCA_028822745.1 Kiritimatiellia bacterium
CAGCAATACAGGCACCTTCTCTCCGTAAAGCCTTGGAGTTTCGGTGGCAGCGTCGACGTCGCACACCTCGAGGGAGAAAGGGAACTCTCCATCCCAGCTCCTCAAATCAGAGATCATGTCTTCGCAAAGATGGCAATGCTTACGCACGTAAACCAAGACATGGCAGAGCGATGGTGATGAATCCATCCGATTTAACGACGCAGCGGCATGCATTTCATAGGACCTATTCTAATCGTGGTGCCGAATGTCGACACAATGGAACACAGGAGCGGCCATGCCTTTGACCCTGTGGCTCTCTCTCGCGACGATCTGCCTTTTCGGTGCCATGTCACCCGGCCCCAGCCTTGCCGTGGTGGTTCGCAATACCCTGGTCGGTGGCAGGCGCCAAGGTGTCGCCACCGCTATCGCGCACGGGGTGGGTGTCGCAATCTGGGCCCTCCTGACCGCCACCGGCATCGGCCTGCTGGTGGCCAAACAGCCGGAGTTATACCGCTTCTTGCAGTGGCTGGGTGCCGGCTTTCTCGCTTATCTTGGCGTCCGCTACCTGATGGCCAAATCGAACGTTAGCGCGTCTCTCGCTATCGAAACCAGGGAACCAGGTAACGGCCTCACGGGCGCCCGGGAAGGCTTCCTGATTGCTGTTATGAACCCGACACTGCCCTTGTTTTTTCTTGCGCTTTTCAGCCAATTTGTTCGCGAAACTGCGCCTTGGCAGGAAACAGTCATCATTACGGCGACTGCTGGGGGCATCGACATCACCTGGTATATTGTGGTCGCCCTAGTACTTTCCCACACCGCCGTTCTTGATCGACTGCGTCGTCGCGCGCACATTTTCGATCGCGTGTTTGGTGTCATTCTTCTTGGGCTCGCCATTCATATCCTGATCTGAAGCGTTACATAGCCCTTGAGGTGCCGTTGGGTCCCCTTTATCATCGGCCCGTCTCCACCACCCCTTCAATCAAACTCTCGATCAGCTTACCCACAATGCACTCAAACCAGACTGACGATGGCCAATGGGTTGGCAAAACTTTTGACGATTTCCTTTTTCGGCCACAGAAGGGGAAAACAACCAGTCGCACGAGTATCACCCTCGCCAGCCGGCTTACCGGAAATATTGCACTGGAGTTACCCATTGTTTCTTCCAATATGGACAGTGTCACAGGTCTTGGAATGGCCCAGACCATGGCGCTTGAAGGTGGACTCGGCGTTATCCACCGCGGTCAAAGCATCGAGAAACAAGTCGCCACAGTAACCAAGGTCAAGCGCAGTCACAGTGCCGTGATTGAACATCCTCTGTGCCTACCCGTGGGAACGACTATTGCCCAGGCACGAGTATTCGCCCGTCGACATAACATCAACGGCATCCTGATCGAGACCCATCCGGGCAGCGGGACACTCGCTGGTGTTTTGACGCGGCGCGACATTCCCTGGGATAAGACTGCTGAGGAGCGCCGTGTCGAAGAATTTATGACACCCTTTGAGCGACTCCAGACTAGTCACCGGGAGGTTTCTGCCGATGAGGCTGAAAAAATCATGTTTGCCGGCCGCATAGAGCGATTGCCCTTGGTCGATAACGAACGACAGATTCAGGGTCTGGTGACGCGCAAGGATCTGCGTTTTCTTCGCGAGAGACCGTTTGCGAGCAAGGACACCAAAGGTCGCCTCTTAACTGCCGCGGCGATCGGCTGTCGTGGTGATTTTCTAGAGCGCGCCGATGCGCTTCAGCAGGCCGGTGCCGATTGTTTGTTCATTGACATTGCACACGGACATTCAGACATCATGGGCGACGCCCTTAGCCAACTGCGCCAACGCTTTGACAACCTGCTGCTGGTCTGCGGCAATGTCGCGACCGGCGACGGCGCCCGCTTTCTGCGCGACGCGGGTGTTGACGCGGTGAAAGTGGGCGTAGGTCCCGGCCGCGGGTGTCGCACACGGCTGGAAACAGGCGCCGGTGTACCTCAACTGCAGGCCATTCGAGAAGTCTGGACAGCCGTTGGCGGTGAAGTGCCCATCATGGCCGACGGCGGCGTTCGCCATGACAAGGATATTTTTCTAGCGCTTGCGTGCGGTGCCGATACCGTCATGCTCGGCAGCGCCCTGTCCGGGACGGATGAAGC
>JAPKCZ010000615.1 GCA_028822745.1 Kiritimatiellia bacterium
ATCCAACATAAGACGGCGAGCGGTGTCTCTTGTGCAGGATCCTCTGGCGGCACGACGGCATCGCCACCTTTCCGCAACACGAAGTGCATCACATAGCCTGCGCCCATGGCGGGCAACACCAACATGATCGGCATCGTCGCCGCATACACACGCATGAGATCTGCATCCCAGGGCGGCGCGAAAGGCACCGACGCCAGAATGCCAAGCCAGCTCAAGCCAAGGAAGCCCGCGCAAGACGAACGCTTAATGAACGCGACCCAACAGCCGATCAGAGCACACACATAAAAAACACCAAACGAAGCATACACAGCAATCCACTCCAGATACTTCCACGGGTTGGCCAACAGACGTTGCGCCAGCGTGCTTGTATGCTCCGGGGTGCCTTCAACAACCAGGTTTTGCTGAAGCGCAAAGAGCACAAAACCGTAGGGGCCATCGAAGGAAAAGAAGAACGCCACGTAAGAACGCCACGCACCGCTCACCAGCGAGAATGGATGTGCCTTGATTTGGGCCATGGCCTTGTCGTAGGTGAAGCTATAGCGCTCCAGCTCAGGAAGAGCGCGTACTTCGGGATAGTGGTCGATGACCTGTGTCCAATCGCCGCCGTGCACCAAGCCGTACAGGGTGTAAGAGAAATTGCCCATCGCCGCGCCCGGTGTTCCTTCAATGTGCAGCAGCATGGCGTTCAGACCGAAGCCCAGACCAGCAGCCGCGCTAGCCACCACAGCCGATCGCCACGAAAAACGAAGCGAGCCACGCCACGCCCATCCAACCCACAGAACCAAAGCGGGCACGGTAAAGAAAGCGCCAGCGCGCGCATTCAACGCCAGACTCAGAACGAAAAGGCCCGCACACAGCGTCATCAATTTGCGCGTTTGCACGCCCCGCCAAAGAGCTGCAAACGCGACACAGCCGAGTAACAGCCCGGCATGCTCACTCAGAGCCGTGCCAATGAAGCGTCGGTAGAAGAATTGCAATCCGACGAACATCAAAAAACCGATCACGTAACCATGCGAACGAATCATTTCGCGCACAGGCACAACCAGCCCGCAGGCACACAGGAAAGCCATGGCGGCCAGTATGCCTCGCAGACTCCCGCCGCTCAGACTCTGCAACACGGCCCACAGCCCGGGAGAAATGGGACGCCGTGAGGTCCTCGAGGTCAACTCGCCATGCAGACGCAGCTGCAGGCTTCCGTCGACATAGGAAAACGAATCCGAGTGGGGAAAAAAGCCAGCGAGCATCGAGTGATCCGACACCCCGGAGGCCCAAAGCCCTGACAGGATCAGAGCGCAGAACAGAACAGAGAAGCACAGCAGCGCAGGTGTCGTCAGCCACTTGGGAGAACGCGCCAGCGCGAGAAAGAGCCCGGCGGCAGCTACAGGCCACACAATGGAATCGAAGCGCAGGAATGCACCCGGAGTCGACAGCATGCCGCTCCAGAGCACGCCAGCATAAAGCCCCAGCAGCCCCAAGCCGAGGGCCGCGGCATAGATTAGATTGTGTTTATGTTTCATGGTTTTTCAGAGACAGTATCCGGGATACGCGTCTGTTCCCAATTGGCAAATTCGGCTTCATACCCAAATCCGTAGTCTGCAAAAAGAACGGACCCGTCCGACAGTTGTGTATAAAACAGTGGCTTCTGCCCGAGACGGTCGCGCGCCAAAACCATCGTGCGTCTGGGTGCGTCCCAAATAGCGAACGCGAACATCCCATTGATACGATCCAGCGTATCGCGAATGCCGTATTCTTCGTACAGATGGATGATCGTTTCGGAATCCGTCTTTGAAGCAAATTGATGTTGCTCACTCAGGGCAACTCGAAAGTCCTGAAAGTTGTAGAACTCCCCGTTGTAACTCAGCCAGACGGAACCGTCTTCGTTGGACATCGGTTGATGACCGGCAGCCGACAAATCGATGATGCTCAATCGCCGATGTGCCAATCCAACATGCCCGGGCGCCTCGGCCAATCGTTCTGTAGAATCGCCCCATACCAGCGTACCCGCATCATCGGGGCCACGATGGCGCAGTGTATCGCGCATCACGCTTAGGCGTGCGCTGTCCAGCAAAGGGCGCGTACTGGCGAAACCGGTAATTCCACACATAATCAGGTTGGCC
>JAPKCZ010000041.1 GCA_028822745.1 Kiritimatiellia bacterium
CGTCACGGCAGCGCGCGGAGTCGGATTTCTATGGTGTCGTATATTTCGATGGTTTGACGGCTGGGCGGTATCGACTTCATGTCCAAAGCGGAACCTCGTCTGTGACGAAGGATCTCGATCTACAATTGGGGGTTAATACGGTGTTTATGCCCGCTCCTTCGACGCATTCGGAGCTCGTGCAGCTCGGAATCGCCAATTTGGGTATGCGACCTAGAAAGACGTTACGAATTGAGTCCGATCTCGCGGTCGTAACGCAGCGCGTGTTTCACGTTACGTGCGAGACAAAAGACGGAGGCGAAAAGGCCCAACAAAATGTGCGCATGCCTGGCGTGTTTTCGCTCGAGAACCTTGGTAAGCAACCCTATTACATCCTCGCCGAATCGAGTTGGCCCGGGCGCCGATTGCGTGTCGGGCCGAGTGTTGCGGATATGATGTTACCTTTGCCGATAGATGTTGATATTACAATCCCGATGCGTATATGTCTGGGACCCAAAATTGACGCGCCGTTCGTCATTTTTCGATCGCATGCGATTGTGAAAAAGGCGACGCATATTTCCTTTCGAACGCAAGGCGGCGACCCATTTATGCCTGTCGAGGTGCGCGCTGACGTTGCGGGCGATCAGCCTGTGGCTATTATGCTGCCCGTCGGTTCGTGGACCGTAGAATGGGAAACGCCCGACGGAGACGCGCAGATGCGTGAGCTCCTTGTTGAACCCGGCAAGGACGTACAAACATTTTCGTTTTCCGACTAGTGCCGCGCTTGCTTACAGGTCGAGCAACATGGTCTCGGGGGATTCAATAAGGCGTTTCAACGCCGACAGGAAGCTAACGGCTTCTTTGCCGTCAATCGTACGGTGGTCGTAGGTTAACGCAAGATACATCATGCTTCGAATGACGACTTCGCCATCGATGGCCACCGGACGTTGTTGAATCGTGTGCATGCCCAGCACCGCTGTTTGCGGTGGTGTGGGAATGGGCGTCGAGAGCAATGACCCGAAGACGCCGCCGTTTGTGATTGTGAACGTTCCGCCAGACATCTCGTCCGGTGTAAGTTTTTTGTCGCGTGCGCGTCCTGCATATTCGCGGATCTGGTATTCAATCGCAGCGAAACTCATCTGGTCGGCGTCGCGTAAAACAGGAACGACGAGTCCGCGCTCGGTTGAGACGGCAATGCCGATGTCGAAAAAGTCGTTGTGAATGATGTCGGTGCCGTCGATCATCGCGTTGACCAAGGGGTAATGCTGCAGCGCCTGGCAGACGGCTTTTACGAAAAACGACATATAGCCAAGGCGGACGCCGTATTTTTTCTCAAACGCTTCGCCAAATTCCTTACGCATGTTACTCGCGGCCGTCATGTCGACCTCGTTGAAGGTCGTGAGGTGCGCGGCTTCGTGTTTGGAACGCACCAGGTTTTTGGCGATTGTGCGCCGAATGGATGACATGGGTTTGCGCGTCTGTGTGCGTTCTCCTGATTTGCGTGGCATGGGTGGCGGTGCGACTTTCGGGGCAGGGGCAGGCGTTGCGGGTCGTGGTGCCGCCACTGGCGCAGGCGGCGGGACGTTCGGTGCAGATGGTGTGCTGGCTGCCGGTGCCGGTTTTGCCGTGTTGGTGGCGACGTGCTGTTCGACATCCTTTTTCGTCAGACGACCGCCTTTGCCGGAGCCGGAAATCAGGGAAGCATCAAGGCCATGTTCTTGTATCAATTTACGCACGGCTGGAGAGAGCTGATTGTCATTGGCCTCACTTGTGTCGGCTGGTGCAGCCGCGGTTGCCGTGTCGCCCGTGGCCGCATCGGTGTCAATTTGACCAACGACTTGTCCAATGGTTACATCCGCACCGTCGGCCACGGATTGCTTGAGCACGCCTGACGCGGTTGCAGGAACAGCTAGTGTGGCCTTTTCTGTTTCAAATTCAAAGACGTCTTCGCCTTCCGAAATAAGTGCGCCATCGTCCTTCAACCAAGCGGCAAGCACGCCACTTGAAACAGATTCGCCAGCGGGGGGAACGATAATGTCATGCATGATGGGGGCCGTCCTTAGCGTTTATTTCTGTAAAAATGCTGCGTTTAAAAATGTGTTTAATTCTTTAAGATGTCGTTTTAGCGACCCCGTTGCGGGGCTGGCAGATGCCGGGCGGCCTACGTACCGAATGGAGCGGCCCGCCAACGCCTCTTGGATCGCTTCGATCAGGAACGTCCAAGCGCCACGGTTGCGCGATTCTTCCTGGACCCAAACGACTTCGTCAACGTTCGCATATTTGTTCAGTTCTTTGTTGAGTAGCTTGGTTGGGAAGGGGTAGAGCTGTTCAATTCGTATGATTGATGTTTGCGTATCACCCAATTCTTGACGTTTTGCTTCCAAGTCATAGTAAACCTGTCCCGAGCAGAGCAATACATTCGTCGCTGTGTAGTTTGCGTGGGGATCGGGCAGAACATCGTAGAAGTTGTGCTCGCTGAAGTCGGCCATGCTGGAGACGGCCTTCGGATGGCGCAGGAGGCTCTTGGGGGCCATGATGATCAAGGGTTTCCTGAACGTGCGAAGCATCTGTCGACGCAACACGTGAAAGTATTGGGCCGGGGTGGAGGCATTGCACACTTGCATGTTGTTTTCCGCACAAAGCTGAAGGAATCGCTCCATGTGCGCACTCGAATGTTCTGGGCCTTGGCCGGAGTAGCCATGCGGTAAGAGCATGACGAGTCCGCTGCTGCGGTCCCATTTCGATTCGGCGGCAGCAATAAACTGGTCAATGATGACTTGTGCGCCGTTACAGAAATCTCCGAATTGCGCTTCCCAGATGATCAGTGTTTTGGGCTGAGCAATCGAATATCCAAAATCAAAACCCAAAACGGAATATTCGGAAAGCGGGCTGTCATAAACGCAGAACCGTTCCTGGTTTGGTGAAATGACGTTAAAGGGATTGTAGGGCTCGGGCTCGCTGTTTTTCAGCGACCACCAGATCGCGTGGCGTTGCGAGAACGTGCCGCGACCCGAATCTTCGCCACTCAATCGCACAGGATATCCTTCGACCAGTAGTGAGGCAAACGCCAGTGACTCGGCGGAAGACCAATCAATGTTCTCCCCCTGATCAAATTTCTTACGGCGATTGCCAATGACTCGCTCAAGCTTGCGGTGGATGTTGAGATCGTCGGGTACCGTTGTTAGTTTCTTGCCCAAATCACGTATGGTCTCCGCCGGTAAAAGGGTGTCGACTTTACTGTGCTCGTAGCGGTTGGAATAGGCCGACCAGTCGGGTCCCTGAAAGGCTTCTTCGATATCAATCGCCGGATAGGCGTCGCCGCTATCAAGCGCATCTTGGAGTTCGGCCCGGTAGCGCTTTCGGAAGGCCGCTTGCTCCTCGTGTGTGTAATCGCCACTGACGTGCAATTCATCGCCGTAGGTGCTGACGCTGGACGGGGAGTTTTTGATGTGTTCGTACATGACCGGATGGGTGAAGGTGGGGTCGTCTGACTCGTTGTGCCCGTGTTTGCGATAGCACAATATGTCGATCACCGCGTCATATTTGAATTCCTGCCGGAAACGCATCGCAAGATCCATGGCCCGCACGACCTGTCCTGGATTGTGGCCGTTGACGTGGAAAATGGGTACCGGCATGGATTTGGCTACATCGGTTGGGAAAATCGTGGAACGTGCGTCGCCGGAGCCCGTCGTGAATCCGATCTGATTGTTGACGATGATGTGGATGGTGCCGCCGGTATGATAGCCTTCAAGCTGCGACATATTGAAAACTTCGGCAACCACGCCCTGGCCGGCAAACGCTGCGTCACCATGGATGAGAATGGGGACGACGCGGCTACGCTCGCGATCGCTGCGACGCTGCTGAATGCCGCGTGTCTTGCCTTCGACGATGCAGTCCACTGCTTCGAGATGACTTGGGTTCGCCACCATGCCGATGTGAATGCTGCGGCCGTCTTCGCGCGTGTGATCGGTGCTGTAACCGAGGTGGTAGCGGACATCGCTGCTGCCTGTATATTCGAAAGGGATTTCGTCATTCGAGAATGTGGAAAAAATAGAGCCGAACGGTTTGCCGACTACATTGCCAAGCACGTTGAGGCGGCCACGGTGGCTCATGCCTAGCACAACTTCTTCAATGCCGGCGTCGAGGGCTGAATTGTAGATCAAGTGTCGCAATGCCGGAATCAGGGCTTCGGATCCTTCAATCGAAAAACGTTTCTGTCCGACGAATTTTGAATGCAGGAATAATTCAAATTCTTCTGCACGAATCATGTCGTCCATGACCGTCTGCTTGCGTTCCTTGGATAAACGGTTCTCGTTGTTTTCTTTTTCAATATTTTCGACGAGCCAACGGCGCATGCCCATGTGTTGGATGTGCATGATTTCTACGCCCATGGCCGAGCAGTAGGTCTCTTTAAGGCTGGCGACGATGTCTTTGAGTTTGCCGCGTGGCGGGTCCAGATGCGGCGCCGAAACAAATTCCAGTTCCAGGTCTTCGTCACGCAAACCAAAGGCTTCGTAGGATAAGGTCTCGTATTGGCCGGTCACTTTTTCGCGCAAGCGACGCAGGGCGGGGCTAACATAGCCCTGCAGCGGATTGAGGTCGGCATGCAGGTAACCCACATCGCGAAACGCCCAGATCATTTCGTCGACACGACTCTGCTTTTCAGAGTGCGTCGCGGCGCGCCCATGGCCTCGTCCGCCTTCGCTGCGCGAAAAAACGACGCGCGATGCATCACCGTGCGGGTGCGGGGTGGGGGCAGAGCCGTTGTTTTCCCGCTCGAAAAAGCGTTGCCAATCAACAGGAACGCCTGCAGGGTCTTCATTCCAGCGTTCGTAGAGTTCTTCTACGAACAGCAGGTTCGATGCGTTGACAGTATCAAAGTTCATCGTAGCGATCCGAACGGAGATCCGTTCGCCTCATCAGATGCAGTTAATCTAGTTGTTGAGTTTGCTTTGTAGCATTCCGGGAATTTCATCAGGAAGATCGGCAACGTCGACGCCCGCGGCGTTAAAGGCTGCTATTTTTGCCTCGGGGGTGCCTTTGCCGCCGGAAATGATCGCGCCGGCATGGCCCATTCGTTTTCCGGGAGGAGCCGTGCGACCGCAAATGAAGGCCACGACCGGCTTTTTCATGTGTTTGGCAATGTAGGCCGCAGCATTTTCTTCTTCATCACCACCAATTTCGCCGATCAACACAACGCCATCCGTGCCTGGGTCGGCTTCGAAGCGTTCGAGCAGGTCGATGTATCCGGTGCCGACGATTGGATCGCCGCCGATACCAACACATGTGGACTGGCCCATGTTGGCGCAAGAAAGACTGTAAACGACTTCATACGTGAGGGTACCACTACGTGAAATTACACCAATGTTTCCCTCTTGGTGAATCTTGGCAGGCATGATGCCGACTTTGCACTGTCCGGGTGAAATGAGGCCGGGGCAGTTGGGGCCAATCAGCGTCACACCTTTTTCACGTGTGTATGCGTACATGTCGATCATCTCGTTGACAGGAACGCCTTCCGTGATGCAGATCACGAGCGGCATGCCAGCGTCGGTCGACTCACGCACGGCGGCCATGGCAAACTTGGCGGGCACGAAGATCACGGCGCAATTGGCGTCGGTCGCGTCCATACATTCTTTGACGCTGTTGTAGACGGGCATGCCCTCTACATCTGTACCGCCCTTGCCGGGGGTCACGCCACCAACGATGTTGGTGCCGTCCGCACGCATGGATTTAGCGTGAAAGGAACCGTCGCGTCCGGTGATGCCCTGCACCAGAACGCGCGTCTGGTCATTTACGAGTATGCTCATGAGAACCCTTGTCGTTTATTGGTCTTGCTTAAAAGAATTTGCATCGATGCTGTGGCCTCAGGCCTGTTTAACAACGGCCTGAACGGCCTCGGTTAGATTCTCGCTCGACGTTAGCCCGGCTTTCACCAGAATTTCGCGTCCTTCAGCGTCGTTCGTGCCGATCAGTCGAATAACCATTGGAACAGGAATGTCGATTTGCTGCGTTGCCATCAAAAGGCCATTTGCAATGTCATCACAACGCGTAATCCCACCAAAAATATTGATCAAGATGGCTTTGACACGCGGGTTGTTGAGAATGATGCGCAGTGCGTTGAGCACCTTTTCCGGGTTGGAGCTTCCGCCCACATCCAGGAAGTTAGCAGGTTCGCCGCCGAAGTGCTTGATCAAATCCATCGTCGCCATGGCCAGTCCGGCGCCGTTGACGATACATCCGATGTCGCCGTCCATGCTGACAAAGGAGAGACCGACGCGTCGTGCTTCCAACTCGTCGGCACTGTATTCTTCGTCGTTGCGCAGGGCTTCGATGTCAGGATGCTTGAAGGTGCCGTTGTCGTCGAAGTTGATTTTCGAATCCAGGGCGGACAACTCATCTTCGGTGATCAACGCGTAGGGGTTGATCTCAACCAGTGAGCAATCTTTTTCAAGAAAGAGACGCAGCAAGTTGTGAACCGTTTCGCGCGCTTGCGTGATCAATGGTTCACGCTCGAAAGCCTGAGTTAGCAAATCGGTCAGAGCGGCTTCGTCGATGCCATCGGCGGGTTGGATGTGCATTTTGAGGATTTTTTCGGGTTCGGTAACCGCGAGTTCCTCAATGTCCACGCCGCCGGCACTACTGACCATCAAAATGATGGCGCGTGCGCCGCGGTCCAGCGTCAAGCCGACGTAGTATTCTTTGAGAATATCGGCGGCCGGAGCAATCATGACTTTTTCGACCGGTAGATCCTTGATCGTCAGCGCGAGGATGGCTTCGGCTTTTTCGGCGGCTTCGTCTGGCGTTTGTGCCAATTTGACACCACCGGCTTTGCCACGACCGCCAACCAGAACTTGCGCTTTGACGACGACGGGTTCTGCGAAATCTGCGGCAGCCTGTCTGGCGTCGTCAGGTGTATTGACGACAACGTCTGGGGGGCATGGAATTCCAAACTCGCGAAAAAGCGCCCGGCCCTGATACTCATGAACTTTCATCGGTCCTCGATCCTTGAATCCGTAAATGTGATAAAAGCCTCTGAAATTAGCAGGGAAAATTTGGAACCGCAACCTACAAACGCTTCCTGACACACTATCAGAACTGCTTATGTAGCGCTGTTTTGGTGCGTCGTGGCCCGCTCTTAAACGGTGTCAGGCCGTGTTGGGACCTGCGGCACTATGGCGAATTAGTAGTTGAAGACGTCCTTGTAGGCGTATTCACGCCCAGTGGCAGCGTTCAGTGCATTGACAACGATGGTTTTGGTGTTTGGTGTGAGGCGACGCCCCTTGACGGCGCGACTGACCATTTTGTGGGTCATCGGATGGGTGGAGGCTGCGACCAGATCGTGTGCTTTCAAGGCATTGGCCTCCATGATGTCTTTTAGCGGCTGCGGCCCCATGTTGCGTTCAACGTCTGCTTTCATTAGGTCTTTCTCCTAGGCTGTGGCTTGTGGCGCCTGTTGGCCAGCACCTTAATAGTGGGGTGGGCGCTCGTCCGCGGGCGGCGCGGGGTCTTGTGTGTTGCTCAGATCGCTCATCTTGCCGACCAAGCTGTTACAGGTTGCGGTGAGCGCATCGATCTGCTGCTGCTGTTTGTAGACGATCCGGCTGAGCTCGGCAACATGGCGCTCCTGAAAGACGAGGTCTTCTTCTAGCTTTGTAAGGCGGTTTTCGCTCATATTTCAATATCTGTGCTCAATTTCACGACGCCGGAATGGGCATTGCCGGCGATCCGATCTGCTGGTCTGAGGCTTGCGACGGCGCCTCCTGAGTCTCCAATGCCGCCAGCACACGAATCGGAAAATCAGCACGATAATCCGGTGCGTTGTCGATTGCGATACAAATACGAACGCTCCATCGATAACGTGGATAGGCCTTTTGGTCAGGCGCGGAGCTGGGGTGTTCTGCTGCGGGCAGCGCCGTTGTCGTGGCGTATTCTAGTGTTTCGCTCGGCATCACTTGCCTTCCTGCGCCGGCGCTCTGCATGGCCTCGTACACCTTTTCTGTGCTGTAGGTCGTCTTACTTCCGCTCTTGGTACGCGTATTGGCCTTGCAGAGCAGGCCAATTTCGATTTTGTCGACCTTCTGATACCTTTTGAAGGTCTGGCGCGCCGCGATCGTCAAGGGGGTTCCCAGGTGAAGGGTCTGTGCATTGATGTAGACTTGGGCGTCGCTGACCCGCATGGCGAGTAAGGTGTTGTAAACCAGCAGACCAAGTAGCACGCAGCCCAGCGCCGCATAGATCAGCGCCCCAATATAAGCACTGCGTTCCGTGTCGCCCCGGGCCACGACGAAATAGTGTCCGCACGCGATCGCGCCGACGCCGTACCAGATGGCGGAAAGGATCGCGTAAGCGCGGAGGCGCTTGGCCAAGCTGCGCTTGGGCCAGATTTCGAACCACCCGCCGTCACGTGTGACCGGAATCGGGGGACGCTTGACCGAGGCCCCGCTGCTCAGCCCGATGCCAAGGCCAACACCCAGAAAGATCATCGGAAAGAGGATGAAGATGTACGGGAAGAAGGTGTAGTGACGAAGAAGGAATGCTTTGTGCGGTTTGTTGGGCAGCGTGAACGCTTGCACCTGTTGGCCGACACTGAAGGGCGCGATGGCGGCATGTGCCCAGCGCTTGCCTGAGCTCATGCTCATGGGGAAAACGTCGTGGCCGCTGTACTTCAGGCCCTCGTATTCGTATGTAAAATCGACGATCGGGGCGTAGGACACCGATGTGTCTCCGTCGGAATCTGTCGATTCGCGCCGTTCGACACGTTTGCCTGTGACGTCAGCCTGAATCGCAACAGCGTTCGTGATCTTGCTGTGTTGGTGCCAGGCCATACCCACGCCAATGCCCGAAAAGACAAGCGCGAAAAGGGAGAAGACAATGGCAAAAAGCTTCATGGTACCTCGGTGATGCGCGGCGGTTATGTCGCGCGTTTAAAGACCGCCTTGCAGGCTTTCTTTGACATCCAGTGCCAGGCCGGCCGCCATGAGCGTTGCCTTGGCAAGAACAGCCTTCAGTGGGCTGCGGTGGCTATATTGCGTACATTCTTTTACGAAGATGTCCCAGTTGAAGTGACAGAGTTGATCTGACGCCACTGAAATCGTCGGCGTCAATGAACGCGCGGTGTGATACCAAAGTTTGGGGATGAAGAGTGTTTCGCCTGCATGCGCGACAAATTTGATCCCTTTGGCCTGCGCGTAGAGGGGGTACTTTTCAAGATCGGGTGATTGGTGATTCTCCATTTCAGAAATCCAAGGCTCATCCTTTTTGACGTAAAGAAATTCCGCCTGGTCAGGGGCGTAGACCGTGAATTCCTTGTCGCCGTGCATCTGGTGGATGAAGGCATACAGGCCGAGGTAGTCGTAGTGAAGGTACGGAAATTTACTGCCGGGTCCGCCGAAGAAAATCTCGAGGTCGGCGAGGCCGCCGACAAAGCGACGCGGTATGAGCTTGCTGTGTGTGCGGTCCGGATACATGACGGCGGGTCGAGGTTGCACGTCTTTCACGAGGTCCTTGAAATCTTCGCGCAGGTCCAATTTGCAGGGGTAGGGGGCCGGGTTGTCGACGGTGGCTTTCTTCAGCAAATCAATGTAGTCACCCAATTTGTAGGGTGTTCCTTCAATGTGGGCTACCCGCTCGCCGTGTTCGCTGCGAAAATAATCTAGCGTATATTTTTCGCGGGCAATCCAGTCCTTCGTCAGGTCGGTGAAGATGACGGGTTTATTTGGGCGCTGATACTCGTCAACAAACGCACGACGCGTTAAGCCTGAGCGTCGGTCAATCTCTTCAATCTTAATGTTGTCACTCATGCCAGCGGCCTCCATCTGATGGTTCGCGTTTTGTAGCATTGCGCCATGGCGTGGATCTTGCCACAATTGCTTCTTCAGCGACCAGCATTCTTTCTGCATTCGGCTGCTCGTTGTTGTTGGCCCGCTGGCTCGCGAAATAGCAAAGGTATAGATGGATACTGAAACTGAACTGAAACTGACGCTTTCGCCTGAAGACGCGACGCGTGTTGGTTCGCTTCCGTTG
>JAPKCZ010000616.1 GCA_028822745.1 Kiritimatiellia bacterium
GGGCCGGTGGCCACGCTGCACCGGGCCCAGGCGCTTGTCTTGCAGGCCGTTGAGCAATTGGCCAAAGATCCCAAAGGCAAGGCCAAGCGTATCGTGGTCTCCATCGCGCCGGGCACATACGCTTTGCAGCAATCGCTGGTGTTTGACTCCCGATACAGTGCGCCCAATGTAAAAGGCATCACATGGACGCGCAGTGATTTCTCGCCCGACACGAACGACCGGCGCAAAGAATCCGAACAGCAGCCTCAGAAAGCTGATAATGAACGTATTGCGTAGGGCCTGCGGGAACTCGTCGCTGCCGAAGAGCTGCCGAAAGTTCTCCAGGCCGATCCAGCGGCTCTGCAGAACACCCTCGCTGAGGATATAGTCCTTGAAGGCGATGATCAGTCCGGTCATGGGCAGGTAGTGGAAGATGGCGAAGAACAGCAGGACCGGCAGGGTCATCAAGACCAGGTCCTTCTGCTTCAGATAGCGGCCGATCCACGTCTTGCTCGATGTCCGCGGAACCGTCATAGCTCCTCGCCTTCTGTATAGTCGTTCAGGCGGGAATCCGTTTCCTCTGCATGGATGCCCACCTTGCTGTATATGCCGGGCAGCGCTTTGAGCATCTCATTGGCTTCGCGGGTCAGTATCGCTCCGCCGGCCTTGAACCACTTCTCAACGAAGGTGTCGAAGTAGTCCAGGTCCCGTTCGCCGTTTACGATTTCCGCATAGGCCTGTTTCTGCATGAGCCAGAGGGTTTCCAGATGCTTGCCGGTGGATTCTGTTGCATCGGGCTTTCCCAGGACATTCATGATGCGCCATTCCGGCCGGCGATAGGTGTGGCGGTATTCGACCTGGGCTTGAGGCATGTATTTCTGTGTTATTTCGGTGGGTGCGGCACAGAAAGAGAAGAACGCCCAGGCGCCCTCCAGCGTGTCGGCATTGAGCATGTTGCGCTGCATGGCCTGGGTTGCGTCAAAGGGAGGCAGGAGGTAGGCGCCGCGTTGGGGTGAGAGATCCCAATGGACACCACGCTGGCCCATGCGGGAACTCAGGAAGACCTCCTCTTCGGCGGCGAAAGTCTCGAGCATCCGCAGGACACGCAGGACTTTGCGGGGTTCTTTTTCCAAATGTTTGCCGAACTGAATGATGTGAGCGCCTCCCCCCCACACCCGCCCGCGGCGTCTTCCATCGACACCCATCAACGGAGGTGCGCTCGCGATCTCCGCCGTGGGACTCAGCTGTTTCATGATACTGTACGGCGAACTGGGATTGCTGAGGTCGAGAGACCGGTAGGAGTGGAACCAATACTGGTAACCGCACCGCCCGTTCTGGAATCGCCCCACTTTGCCCGGATTGTCCAGCACGATGTAGTCCGGGTCGATCAGGTCCTCCGCGTACCACTGTCGCATCAACTTCAATGTCTGTTTAGCCTCGGGAAGAATCCCGCCCCAGACGGCTTTGCCGTCGCGCAGGTTAAACTCAAAAGCCATGGTGTTATGGGCGGCAAAGAATTCGGCGAACATCACGAACCACATGGTCGACGGACACATGCCATAGGTGTCTTTCTTGCCGTTGCCGTCGGGATCATTGTGGCGAAATCGTGTAAAGGCTTCGTGCACCTCTTCCAGTGTGTCTGGTATCTTGTGGATGCCGACATTGCGCAGCCAGTCCATTCGCCAGAACAGCGGGTGGGGATAGATGTCAGCCGAGGCATATGTCGGTATGCCGTAGTTTCGCCCCCGCCAGTGGCTATGCGCCCACCCAATTCGGCCGAACCGGTTGAGCTGCTTCACGTAGGTCGGGGCGTACTTGAGAATCACTTCCGGGGGCACGGCCATGACAAAGCCGTTACGCACATTCTTGCGCACCGGCCCGGGATCGCCGTCCCATATCACGTCGGGAAGGTTGCCGCCGGCCAGCATGAGAGACTTGCGCTTGGTGTAGGCATTGTAGTCGAGGAAGACCGGCCGAATGGCACTAGTTTAAGCAACTCTACCAACGAATTGAACACCCAACAGCCAACAGCCGGAGCGAAGCGGAGACAGGCGAAGCCAACGAATTTCCAATTTCCAAGGCAAATCAAGAGTGCAGACGAGAAGCATTTGGCTGGTAACAGGCATCCAGCAGAGGC
>JAPKCZ010000617.1 GCA_028822745.1 Kiritimatiellia bacterium
ATTTAAATCACTCAATCCGTCGTAATCAAAGTCCGCGACTAGATTTGTACCCGTGACCTCGCCCCCGGTCATGACACCGAAGCGAACCATAAGCGCGGTTTCCAGCGCAGTACTTCCCACCGGGGCATCTGACGAGAGACGGAAGTTGGAAACAATAACATTTTGATCCACTCCCGTGCTCAAATCAGGAACAACAATAAGCCCTAAAGCGACGACGTCACTCAAATTGGGGGTAAATGCGTTGAGTGGCGACCCATACGTCGACGTCCATCCGTCGCCGGAGGATAATCCAACGGAATTTTCTCCGTTGATCAAGCCATTGTGCTCCCAGATTTCACCGTTTCCAATCTTGATGATCACACGTGTAAACTCAGAAAGGGAGACGTCTGCATTGAGGGTAAAAGAAATGCTGTGCGAATTGATAACGTTGTAATCGCCTGCAAACGTGCCACTTGAGGATCCAGCAAGTACGGTTGCCCCAATCGATCCCCCCGCAGGAATATCCTCGAGCCCAGTGAACCCGACAGTCATCGTCCCGCCGACACTGTTGGCGGCTGCGTTCGCGCTGATTGCAGTCAGGGTCCAGCTATCTGCAGTTTGTTCAACGGCCAACGCAGTCGTACTGAACAAAAGCGCAGAAAGAAAAAGCGCCAGCGGCACCTTTGTCTTTATTGTTTTAGTGTTCATTTCTTAAAATCCTCAACGATTGACAGCAACCTGCGGCCCATCGAGCGACTAATTACAAACGGGTGTATGTGGCCGTAGCGGCGATTGCGGCTTGTCGTTTTAGCCAGAGTTTTGCTGCTGCGGGAACGGACGTGCCTGTTGCATCGCCGGCATTGCGCATCCAGACATTCCCGTCTTCTGTGCTGTACCAATACTCTAAGAAAAAGTTTGGGTTGCCCGGCGAGGCGATCCAGCATTGATCACCATGTTGCACGTGAGTCTGGAACGGCAGGTTCTCAATATTGACCGGGTCATTCCAAGTAATGGCGGTCCAACCACCAAGGTTTAGCCCAGTGCCAGCAGGCCCAGTGCCATTAAGTGGGATATCGACAGATGCAGCCGCATGAGTCGTCGCGACAGCATCCACGGCCGTATAGTCGGATGTATCGAAAGGGAAGAATCCGTAAGTTACAGCCGGGTCACGTGTGTCGTGCAAATTCACGAGAATCTTGGTGTTTTCAAAAATTTTCGCGGTGGCCGCCGATTCCGAGCCAACCGCAGCAATAAACTCGCCAGGAGTGGGGAGGGTCTTCAGCGTTACGTTGTACACGTCCCAAACGGCTCCGTAGATTTGCAGTTGGTCATCCTTCGCCAACCCAGAAACTAAGGCTGTCCCTAAAGCACCGTTGAGTTGTCGACTACCTGTCCATGCGGCGGAATATACAGGAAGTACGAATTCGTGAAGAGCCACATTACTACCGAACGCTGCAACAGCGACATTACCGGGCGAGGCGCCAGATACTGTTTCACCACCAACACCTATCGCCAGTTCGTCGATATAAGCAGCATCGCCGCTTTGCACAGAAAACCGTTCCAAGTCAGCTTGGCTAACACCAAACGTGAGAGGTCCCGCAATCTTGGTGGCGTTAGCAAGGAATGTGCCGTTGTTCACATAAAGATCCCATGCGCCTGCGCCGTAGTCGATATGAACCAGAAAACCGACCCATTGATTTTTGGCGACAATTGCTGCGTTGCCCCAAGCGCCGTCCCAAACGCGCACCATGCCGGTTGCATCGTCAACGAAAAACGCTCCGCTTTCTCCACTCACCGTGGGATCAGAGTCCCCAGTGACGGGTTTTGCATAGACCTGGATCCAGACATTGCTATATTTGCCGTCGGTGATCGACTCGCTCACCGGAGTGGCCGCGCCATCCACTGCTCGCCCCACTCGATCCGAGGAGAGGACATCTTGATCGCCGGTTGTTCTCGCAGGCGCGCGCATCGCAACACGTCCTCTTGCTATGCCGCGCAATTCGCGCTCGGCTTGCTGGCCCTCGCGGTGGTTCTCAGTCCGAAACAGAGTGTTGCTGCAGAGACCGAGCCCGAGCGCCCGCGTCTCGAAATCGGATGGACGGAAACCGCGCCGACTCTCGACGGACGCATCGCG
>JAPKCZ010000618.1 GCA_028822745.1 Kiritimatiellia bacterium
ACGGGTCATGCTGTGGAACAGAAGCGCCTGCGACGGTATTGAACTCCGTGATGGAGGTCACGCGTGCGGGTGGCAGTCTTGGCATTCCCGGGCTTTATGTGACAGGCGACCCGGGTGGGGTCGACGATAATGCAAAGATCGGCATGCTCAGCATTCGCATTGGTCTGGGCTGGGCCAAGTCGCATTCTATCCATACCGGACAGTGCCCCGTCATGACGTATCACCGCCAACTCATGCAAGCCATTCTGTATGACAAGATCGAGATCGCCAAGGCGGTCAACGTCCAGACAATCACGCTCGACGAAGCGCCAACGGGCTATCGCGATTTTGATAAGGGCGCGGCGACGAAGTTCGTCATCGACCCGCATGGCGTGATTGCGGCCTGAGCGGGTTGCTTGTGGCCTCAGTCGATGTCGGTGATCTGATCCGCGCGCGAATAGATGGTTGCGCGGCTGCCACGGCAGAAGCCGATCAGGGTCATACCTTGCTTTTCGGCGGTACGTACGGCCAGCGCCGAAGGCGCTGATACGGCGATCACAAACGGAAGTCCGGCACGGCAGGCTTTGTAAATGATCTCGTACGAGACTCGGCCGCTCACGAGCAGGACGCTTGCGTCGTTCAGGCGCTCGCCCTGCATGAGCTGACCGACTGTTTTGTCGACAGCGTTGTGTCGCCCAACGTCCTCCGCAAAGGCTAGAAATTCGCCTGATGCCGAAAACGCGGCAGCGGCGTGACTTCCGCCACTGCGTTGGAAGAGGTTCTGCCGGTCAACCATGTCTTGAATCATGGCCGGGAGGATGTTGATGGACATCGTGGGGCCGGGCGCCAGCGCGTTCTTTTCTAGCGCGATGTCGCTGATGTCACGTTTGCCGCACAAGCCACACGCGGCGCTCGACATCAGGGAGCGTTCGTGTCCGGCGTTGCTGAAACCCGGGATGATCACGTTGAGTGCGGCGCTGTCATCCAAGTCGGTGATGGCGGTGTGTGCGCTTTCCGGTAGGGGTGCATCAACGGCAAGAATACCTTCCGTCAATAATAGGCCCAAGGCGAGTTCTCGGTCGCGCCCGGGCGTTCGCATCGTGATCGTGAATCGCTCGCCGTTGATCATCACTTGAAGCGCCCCTTCCGCAACAAGCGTATCGGTCACTTCTTGTGCGCTGCTGTTTTCAATGCGTATGCCAGGGCGTTGGTGGGCGTCGGTCGTGTCCATGCCGTTACCATAACGGCAATAGGGGCGTATGAAAATTGAAAAGCATTCCTTATCCGTAAGTGATCCCGCCGCCTTGCGTGACCTACGGCTGAAGCTGGAGCATTTTCACGACGCACCGAGTCCGGACGCACTAACGAGCATAAACCCAACATCGCCAATTTTTCGACGGACGATTAGCTCGTGGCATCCCGATGTGGGGATTAGAGGGTCTTGCGAATCGTGTTGTCGTCGTTGCAGACGATGACTTTGGCGTGCACGGGCTCGGCGGAAAGGCCGAAGGCCATGATGGTGACGCGTTCGCCTTTTTTGATCAAATGTGCGGCGCCGCCGTTCATGATAATATGGCCGGTGCCGGCGGGTCCCTTTTGGACGTAGGTTTCGAGACGCGCGCCGGTTGTGATGGAGGCGACGAGCACTTTTTCTTTTTCCCAGAGGTCGACGGCCAGCATCAGGTCTTCGGGAATCTCAATGCTGCCTTCATATTCCACGTCGGCCTGCATGATGACGGCGCGGTGAATTTTCGACTTCAGTACTTGACGTTGCATGGGTTCTATTCTCCTGCCCATTCCGCTATGGGACGACGTGTTGTCGCGGATGTAAGATTCATTTGAGGGGATGTTGTAATGTTGGATGGCCGCCAAACCAAGAACAATTTCGCAGGTGTCGCACGGCACGCGTGTACTCTCAAAGGCTATTCGTGCTGGTGCGCACCGGTGACAGACGCATAAACAGTGGCACATAGAATGGCCATGAAGGGCAGGACTTGGGCGGTGAGCCGGTCCCAGGCTGTGCCAATCTGCCAGTACACGGGATCGGGGCTGTTGAGGACAACGACGAAAAGCGCGGCGAGGGCGAGTAGGGGAAGTGCCGCGAAGCGCCGCATGTGACTGGCACGCGCCGTG
>JAPKCZ010000042.1 GCA_028822745.1 Kiritimatiellia bacterium
AATGGCAACCTCCCCTGTCGTCGCCATGGGTTTGACCCAAGCGCTGATATACCACGTTTCGAGGGCGAAGCGATCGGAGTCTGGCAGCTCCAAATAACTTCCAGGCGTACCATCCAATTCAAGAACGCGGTCAACAAGCGGACTCAACGGATCAATCGGATCCGACAAAGCGGCCACTTCGACACTGTCGATAATGCCGTCATCATCCGTATCGGCTAGCTGCGGGTCGCTTCCGTAAATCTCGACCTCATCACCGTTGGCAAGACCATCGTTATCGGCATCGTCGTCATAATCGGTAGAGCCACCCAACGATGTTGGATCCGTCGCTGACAAATACTCGCCCAGATCACTGAGACCGTCATTGTCCCAGTCCGTTAGCTCATTGACGACATCCAGACCGCCAAAGTAATGGAATTCCCAGATATCGACGATGCCATCAGCATCTACATCGGCACCCACCGCAGGCCACACCCAAGGCGTACTGGTATTAAAAAGTTCGACATCAATCTCGGCCGGACCGAGCGGTGTCGCAGGCAAACGAATATCAATAATACGCATACCGGAATCAAGCCCGCTCCACCAACGGGACCAGGGGATGGTATCGGCCGAGAACAAGTTATTACCGCTCGTGCCCGGGAAGACGTCATCGTTGTTGCCGCCATTCAGCCCGTCTTCCATCTCGTACAACCCGTCGGCCTGCACGATATGATAGCGGTAGTGATTATTGATGCGCTGCTGCGGCACCGCCGCGTTGAACGAGCCGAAGTCCGTATGCGAAATATGAACACCTTGCGCACCAACCCCTGCAAAATTTGCAAACTGGTTGGCCTGCACGCCACTCTGGTACCAGATCCAGAAGTACTCACTGTCATGTCCATCATCCGCGTCATTGAAATAGACGAAGTAGTTGTCACGATGGCGTTCAATCGGCCAGAGCTGAATTGTACGAATGCCGCTACCGCTGCCAACAACCGATGCCAGATCGACAGGTGTGATCCAATCGCTGCTGACTTTCATATCCGGGATGCCGTGCACCATGCCGCCGCCGGCCATCAGGTCGAAACCACCGATGGGTGTGTTTTCACCAAACGGTAGATCCACATCATAGTCGTAGAGGTCGGGCCAGCCCAGCGCGTCGTGCCCAAACTCATGCTGCAGGAGCCCGGGGACCATATCCGGATTGACGAGGTGCATCAACCCGGTCATGGGCGTTTCGCTGTCACGATGATAGACGCTGAAGGTATTGCCCGCGGGCGGACGTGGTTCAGATGGCGCGTTGTGGATCGGAACAAAATAGACAGGCGTACGCTGCTTGGCCGTGGCCCCGTAGAGCTCATCCCCATCGACATCCACCCAAATCGCATCGCCGCCATCACCAACCTGAACCACCCCCTCGGTTTCAGTCATCACGTCCAACACGCCGTTCGTATTCAGGTCGGCATAATAAGCGTTTGGGATCACAAAATCGGCTAAAGCGCCCGCAGCGATGTCCAATCCTGGTGTCAGAATCGTTTCCTGATCGAAAATGGCATTGGCATTCGGATCATGCCAGACGGTGTCGGCGTCGATCTGGAATCCTGCATCATCACCGGACTCAAGATACGCGGCTGCGCTCGTCAAACCGGTGCTCACGGACCCCGCCAGAAAGAGCGTGGGGTCGGCGAACACACTATTCAAGCCGGACGCCAGCGATACCCACTGTTCCGAGGTGAATTCCAGATCGTTGTTCGCATCGATCCAGACAGTGTCCCCTTGGCGAAAGCCGATGTTCGGTTCGCCGGGCAAACGCCGCGCGGCATAAATGGCATTCGTAATGGCCCCGCCGTCAGCGGCATCGCCAAAGGTCAGGCCGGTCCAGTTCAACAGCAGCACATCCGTAGCATCGAATACAAAATCCACGGCCCCGTTGGTAGCCCCACCGGTGAGGTTTTCGACCCAGGCAGCATCCCCGTAGTTAAATGCGTTGGTGTCACCGACCAGCTCGCGGTAAACAACTCGCACATTCGGGTCGAAGATATTCAACGACTGCCCGACGAGACCTGGCGCAGCAAGATCGATGTCGGAGAGCATGATCTCGGCGTCGTAGACGCTATTGGAGTCTTCGTCAATCCAGATATTATCAAAGGACAGGTTGACCACCCCGTTCGAATCGGAATCGTGAACGGCGACGTCGTTCAGCGCGATACCGATGGTGCCTTGCGAAATGAACGCGCCCGGAGGAGCCACGGCCACATCAATATCGAAGATTCCATTTGCATTGACATCCTCCCAGACCGCGTCGCCTGCAATGTAGCTGCTATGCGGGAAGATATTGGCCACGCCAGCCACGTTCGAAACAGCAACCCCCGTCAGCGGGACGTCCAGCACATGCCGCGGGGCGTGAATCAGTTCGTCAACCGCGCCCAACGTGCGCGTCTGGGCGAATTCGTAGTCTTCAGCGTAATCCCAGACTTCGACCACATCCTCAACATAACGATCCCAGTTGAACGGATAGAGGACGCCATCGCTCGTGCCGCCGCTGTCAGGGGTGATCGGGTCATCGTCGACGTAGTAGGCATGCGAGCCGGAGGGAACCGTTTCGCCGTGGTCGATCAGTCCGTCTAGGTTGCGGTCGCGGTGATCGCCGCCGTAGGGAATAGGGGAAATACCGGAGCCGACCGAAACGCCCGGGTTCACGGGCCCCGTCAGCGCTTCGCCGTCTGTACGCCAAGTCGCCACCTCGAGACTCAGTACATTGCCGGCGTCAAAGGTAAATTGGGCATGGCCATTGTACGAATACGGTCCACCGGCCGGAATGTATCCGTCGCCGGCGCCATAAGAGGCGCGTACATCCGGAGAGGAGATGCCGGCATCAAATCCGTAGATGTTGGTCCCCAACGGATCCGTGACTTCGCCCAGACGCAGATCGCCACCCGACGGATATGGGTCTGCTGCATATTGACCGCGAGGTGATGCCGCCGGGTCACCGCCCAGATGGTAGAGCGACGACGGCAGATCTTGAAACTCTCGCGGGCCGTCATAGCCCCAACCACTGTTCAGCGACGGGTACCAGGCGTCAACGCCCGGCGCGATGGTCGTGAATTCCACCGCGTTCGGAATGGCATCTCCCGGCCACCAGGCCCCGACGTTAAAGGGACTGCCATAGGTCGTAGGGGGTTCGGAGCCGAAGGCCTGACGCCACCATTCCATCCAGTCTTGACCGGCCCAGTTGTGCGGATCCCACCAATTCGCAAACAGAGGCGGATAGGTCGACGGCTCGGCTGAAAGCAGAATACCGTTATTCACGAGCCCCAAAATTTGCATCTTGTTGTCAATGGTTTCGTTCCAGTTGTCGGGACCGTCATACACGCCATTCCCTGCCCGCGCAATCATGGCGGCCACAAACCCCGGATAGTTGTCCTCGATGTAGGCCACGTAATCGGCATAGGTAATCACGTTATCGAAAATGGGGCTGCGATTCGGTTGATGCTCGTCAGGAATACCGGCCCCAATGAGGCCCCCCAGCCATCGGCCCTGTCCATCAGCCCCGACGAAGGGGACCCACCAACTGATAAAATCTTCAAAGGGCTCCTCATCGATAAATTCGATGACGCCCTGCTCGAAGATACCGTCGTCGTCTTGAAAGGCGACAGTGTCGACACCAGTGGCAAAGGCAGTGCCCCATAGTTCAGAGGACTGATACACCGGTACCTCGATGGTCACGAGCACGGCACCGTCAACCCCGGGCGTGGTGCCGGCATAGACCGCGCCGTTGGTCGCCACATATTGCTGATAGCTCACGGTCATCGGGTCACCAAAAAGGTCGTCTCGTTGAGAGACATAGGGAGTACCGTTGGGATCCCGCATATAATCGAATTCACTGTTGCGCGGGATGTCCACCGCCGGGCCGGGGTCGCTGGGGTCCAACACGCATGTATGGTAAAAATCACCCTCTCGGGTGGGAATCGCGTCAGGCGTCAGGTCAAATTCAGAAACGGTGACGAAGCGATTGGACTCCCCCGTTGGATCGGCAATGGCAATCACCAGATTGGCGTCGAAATCAACGCCTGAAAATGCATTCGTCCCAGTCTGAAGAGCCGCCATTCCCCCGTCATAATCGGCAAACAACTCACCGGGGGCATCGGGGCCGCCATCGGCAGCGCCGTTGTACCCAAGAAGCTGCTGCTCACCGGGCCAGTTTGTAGGGGTTGCAAAAACATTATCTGTGTCATACCAGTTATCGCCCTCAACGATATTGGTAAACCCAGCCGTCCACTCGCCGTCGCCATTCGTATCCTGGAAGCGTTCGCCGGGGGTCCACACACCGTCGATCAGGGGGCCCGTGCCGCCGAAGAGCTGGCCGTTGTCCGCAATATTCAACGGGTCGCCGGTTTCATAATTGGGTTCACCGGCAAACGACACCGGCCCCACGACCAGCCCGCCGCCCACGGTGGCATACTGATCGGCCCGCACCCCTGGCGGCTGCGTCGGCCAGGGCAGAAAGACGTAGCCCAGGGTGCGACTGTCTGCATAAAAACCGTAATCCGAGACACCGGTCACCGGATTGGGCTCGTGATAGGAGGTTTCTTTCCAGTAGGTCTCGATCGTGGTCTCGAAGATATTCCGCACGGCCCCGACCTCAGCATTGGCGCCAAGGCCACCATTTTCGCGTGGATGCAGTCCGTCCTTCGGCACGGCCATGTGCACATAGAAAAGGTAATCCGGCACGTCGTCAAAGGACACAGCCTCCTGCGACGGGATCAGAAACGAGACTGCGCCGGCGAGGATCAAGATCCCCCGCAGAGACAATGCACGCTTCGAAGCGGTGTTGGTTTTCTCTATCCAATTTTTCATATGATACCTTCTCACGTTATCGACCATTTAAATTTGTCTGCTTACAGCAATCGAGACTTGAAACTCTGCCATTGAGTTCCGAAATTCGGCGCGTAAGGTCACGCGTCTGCGTCAAAATTGTTTTGCGTTCGGCCTCCAGAGCGTTCACCTCGGGAACCTCCCGCACCTGGGCATCCAGAAGGTGTTCGGCTTCGACGATGGCGGCATGGTGCGCCTTGGCGTCGGCATTGGACGCACGAATCCGATCGTGCTCGGCCTCGATTTCCAGATTCAAGCGAGAACGATCACGCTGCAGCTTTGTAGCCCGGCCGGACGCTTCCAGCATCGATTGGCGCAGGGCATCACTGCGGCCCTCCCGCTGCATGGTCTGCATCAACGAATGGCGCGAGGCCGAGACTTCAGTGAGTTGCGCGTCCATGCCCTCACGTTTCTTGAGCAACGCCACCACCTCGGCAGAACCGTTGATAATGGCCCTAAGCGCCTCTCGCTGCTGCTTCAGGGATGCGCTCGCTTCCTTCATGTCAGCTTCCTGCAACGCCGCACCACGCGATTTGGCCAGGGACTTCTGCGTCTGAATCGAGCGCTGCGCTAAGGTAGATAGCTCGGTCTCGGCCGCTGCGATATCCTGCCCGAGCTGGATGTGCAACGCGTGGGCCTGCTCGCGGGTGACTTCGGCCGGAATGGCAAGGTCCTTAATCTCGAAATTCTGCGCATGCGCGGGCGCCACAAAGCAGAGCGATCCCAGCAACGCGACAAACACGTTAGCAGGGAGCCTAGGGCGGCATTCACCAGCAGTTACTAAAGTACTATTGTTTTCCATAATATAGAAGCCTCCAAAAATTTTACTCAAACCACAGCCCCACAATCATAAATCTTAGAAGTTTTTTGAACCATGTAATTGACCGTCCAACATATCATTCATCGCCTCTCATAAAAAACAAAAAAACGAAACGTCGCGGAGATATCCGCATCTGTGTGCTGAATCGCCGCAGCACCTTGCGATCCGTAAGAGGCCCATGCCTCCGGAACACCAACCCCAATAGCGCCAGCCCGACCCACACACTCAACCCTCTGGTATGTCATATTTTAGTCCCGCAAAAAGAAAGCTCGCCTCCGGGGCGCTGCCCAGGTCGCCGTCCCGAGAGGGTTGATTAAAGACAACTCCCGAAGACGAGCTTAAATGCGTATTCACAACATCGAAATCCAGTTCATGACGTTTCATCGTGGTTTTATACATGCATCTTCCATGCCACCCAGCACAAACATTCGTAACCTACTGTACGAAAGCAAGTTACACTTTTCATAATTCATTAACAACTTCAGGTCCACACTTGACTTAATGCATATTTGCACTCATAATGGGCGCAACTTAAGCACAAGTTTGAATTGGGGATGTTTCAGTCTTCAGACAAGCGCAAGCGAAGAAAAACGATGAGCAAGCGAGTAACACCACCGAAAACACGTGCCATAAACAGCCTCACAGAACGTCGAACCGACGAAGTCGTGGATCGCTACGTGACCTCAGATACGCCCCTGGCTGTACTACTATCCCAGTGTCCAGAGCCACGCAGTCTTCTCGTCCAAGCCCTCCTTCACGTGCAGGAATGCATCGAAGGAAAGCGCCTCGCCAAAGAAACTATGGAACTCGCTCAGGCCGTTCCGCTGAAGGGCTGGAACTCGGAATTACTCATCCTATTTCTCAGCTCATGGGCTGAACTCTCATGCCGCATCGGCAGGCCCTCTGCCGCTGAAACCCTGCTGCACCGGGCGCGATCCATCGTTAGCGACGAGACTCACCCCGAAATTCTGGCTGCGATCATGCTGGTCGAGTGCAATCTGGCCGACGCAACCGGAAACAAATCCCACTGCGAAGACATTTTAAAGGACATCCTGACGACCATTTCCGAACACTCTGCACGTCGTAAAACCTATGTCTGGGAGCGCGCACTGTTCCTCGCTCAGCAAGGGCGAGGCACTGAAGCACAGGAAGAAATAAAGGAACTCTCCCTGCAGAGTCAGGACCGATTTCGGTCGAGCCGACTCTTCATTGTCCAATTCGTCGACACCATTGAAACAGGCCAGATTCAAGCCGCCTCCGAATATATGTCACAACTTAAAACAAGCATCCACAATCCACGCGACATGACACGCTTTTCGTTTAAAGGCTATCAAGCGCTGCTCGCCTTAATGCACAACACCCCCGCGCCATCAAGCCCGCAGCCCAGCGTCGCCCCACCCCACCCACGCGTCGCCGTGATCGAGGCCCTGTTGCGCGGCGATTCAGGCGAGGCCCTGAGCAAGGCTCGACTAGAGGCGAACCGTGTCCTTGGCTCCATTTTTGCATCCGGATTCGAGTCCTTTAACCTCGTGCGTGCAGAACTCGCTGCCGGCAACGCAGAAAGCGCTCAGCGCATCATTAACATGCGTCAAAGCCGCGGAAATGAACACTATCTAGATGATCTCTTCCTGGCGCGTGCCGAACTATTGCAGAGCAACGCCAAAAAGGCTGCCCGCCATTTTGCCGAATTGCTCCGATCCATCGATTTCTACAAGGCACGTGGGCGCTTGGACTTTGAATTGCGCATGGCTGGGGAGCTTTCAGAAGGCGACATCATGCGACTGACACATGATGCCGCCAAATCATCAAAAAAGCGCTCACTGGGAGTCTATACGCTGCGTGACAACGATGGACACAGTGTTTCATCCCAAAACCTCCGTAAACCCGGCACAAGCGCGCCAGCCAAACCACGTGAACCCACGTCACCGCTTGAGGAAGCCGCCCAATTGGGCGTCAGCGCCATTCGTGGACGTAGCGGCGTCGCCGAGGAAATCCGGCAGTCCGTCAACCGCTTCGCAGACCTCGACGCCCCTGTCTTGATTACAGGCGAAACAGGTACCGGCAAGGAGCTCGTGGCGCGTGCCCTTCACGCCACCAGCGCCCGCGCCGGCGAACCCTTTGTCGTCATCAACTGCGGCGCGATTACGGAAAGCTTGCTTGAATCGGAACTTTTTGGTCATGAAAAGGGTGCTTTCACCGGTGCCGATCGCGCCAACAAAGGACTGTTCGAGGCAACCGGTAAAGGCACGATTCTATTGGATGAAATTGGGGACATCTCACACCGCCTCCAAGCCACGCTTCTGCGCGTGCTGGAAACGGGCGAAATCCGTTCTGTCGGCAGTACCCAAACGCGTAAATTGGAATGCCGTATCGTCGCCGCAACCAACGTTGACCTCGAGCAAGCTTCGGAAGAAAACCTGTTTCGCACAGACTTACTCTTCCGCATGCAGCGTCTCGGCATTCACCTCCCCCCACTGCGTGAGCGTAAAGACGACGTGTTGGTACTGGCGCGACACTTTCTCGATACGGGACGCCGTATCGGTGTGCACGCCGTGCTTTCGAAGGGTATTCGCGCCGCGCTGCGCGAATACGACTGGCCCGGCAACGTCCGAGAACTGCACAACGTGATCGAGCGCATGCGCTTGATGCACTCCGACAAATTATCCTACGACATTGAGGATCTAGACATCCGCTTTCATGGTAGAGATGACTCGGCCCGTGGCCCTGAGAAGACGAGCGACGCTCCCCGTTTGCGTGCACGCCCCAGAGCGCGAGCGGATCAGCCGGACTCCGGCATCCGACCACGCTACGGCGCAACGCCAACAGCAGTTCCACCGAAGCCGACATTTATCGAATCGGAAATGGACGTCATTCCCCCCGCACCAGCACCAGCCATTATCGTGCCCGATACCATTGAGCACATCCTGGCGGGCGGTACGTCAGCGATGCGACGTCTCGAAAAATTGCGCGCCGTGTTCACGCAACACAAACGGCTGACCCGCAAAGAGATTATTCAGATTCTGGACGTCTCGCCCAACACCGCGACGAAATACCTACAAACGCTGGCCACCGAAGGCTTCATCCGCGTCGTCGACCCGAACGGCTCATCGCGATCACGCTATTTCGAACGCATCGAGGGCGCGTAGCCGAAGAAGATTCACCACCTGCTACGCTTGAGACACGGAGCAGAAACGAAGGATACATTTTCAAGTGAATCGGTCTCTCCGTGTCTCCAGCGTAGCGGGTGGTAAATCGCCGCAAAGCAGCAGCATTCTGGCCCAACCGTTCTAGCGCAGACTGTGAATGTAGGTCGCCACATTGACCATGGCCTGCTC
Source organism: Kiritimatiellia bacterium (assembly GCA_028822745.1). Taxonomy (GTDB): domain Bacteria; phylum Verrucomicrobiota; class Kiritimatiellia; order UBA8416; family JAIOPI01; genus JAPKCZ01. Next base: position 9,007 of record JAPKCZ010000042.1, read on the forward strand.
ATCTGGTAGCAACGCCATCATGGGCACCATCTGCTTGCCCTCGACATCATCCGCATGATAGCCGCGAATTCCGCCTTTGAACTTTTTCAACTGGCTGACGACGTACCAATCCGCCTGACCCGCAATGGCCGGAGACTTCAGATCGGGATTTCCAAGCCCTGTGGCACTGTGGCAAGCCGCACAGGCGACATACAAGGCCTTTCCGGCATCCATATCTGCGCCGCTCAACTGGGCAGGGATTTTCTGAAATGGCAGGCTGGACAAATACGTCGACACCGCCTCCATGTCAGACGTTTGTGGCAGCAAGGCAACCAACGGCGCCATCATCATGCCCTCGAGATCTTCAGGATGTTTACCTCGCACGCCATTCTTATACTTTTGCAACTGCGAGAGAATATACCAGCTTTCCTGTGCCGCCAGCGCAGGCGATTTAAGCACCAAATTTCCTTCGCCTTGCGCCCCATGACAGACGAAGCAATTTTGATAGAGTGCCTTGCCATGATCCAACTGCTCCTGCAGGTGAGCCATTGCCAGACCTCGTGCCCGTACCGTGCTTTCCAAAGCAGCTTTAAGGTAGTTTTCACCTGCAGCATGCTCGTTGTGCGATGGCGCATGCGCAGCAACCGGTTCTTCCGATGCGGAATCGCCTACCATGCTTAATATGCTTACCGGCAGACCAATACCAAGGGCCAACGCAGCAAATGACGCTATAAAAATCTTAATCGTATCCATTCCTTGTGCCTTTCGTGCCATTGACGAACGCAAGGCATAGCACCTAGACGTCCGGCAATCACATCAGTCGCTTTTACTTTACGGTCATGACGCCATTCATCACGGCATAATGCCCTGGAAAGGTGCAGAGGTAGTTGTATGTGCCTGCGGCAGGTGCTGTAAAGGTCACGACATCCTCTTCGCCAGGTCCAAGCAATTTCGTTTTGGCCAGGATCTTGTCGG
>JAPKCZ010000619.1 GCA_028822745.1 Kiritimatiellia bacterium
CACAAAAAATCAGATACGCGATACCGGTAGAGACCGATGTTTTCTGTGCGTCGTTGTCATCCCGGTATACAAAATTTAATCGTCGCCCAACGGCACTTGGAATCCCTTGACCGGTAACGATGGTGGAAAGTGTGATGGAGGTGATGAGCAACTCTGCAAGCCCGTAGTCGGCAGGAGTTAGATAACGGGTGTAGACAGGCAGCAATGCAAATGCGGCCGCCGCCTGGACGGCGTTAGCCCCAGAAAGAATCGCAGTGCTTTTTGAAAGCTTTTGGAAGGTGCTTGCCACTTTTTCGATTCTACGAAATTTTCTTATTGGCTGACGTTAGGAAGAGTAAGCGTAGGCAGTATGCTCTCCGCGGCATCGCCAAGCAGGTCTCGCTGCATTCGAATCGGGCTAGCGAAGAAGTCAATCGCGATAGCGCGGTCAAGAATGTGAGTCCCGAGGAGATCGAGAGCCCCCCGAGTATCCTGAATCGACTCTCCGTAAATGACGCGCCTGTCGTTTTCGAGAGCTCCCGGGCCTAGTAAGGCTTCGAAATATTGCATCAGAATATTCCTTTTTCTTGCCTGATGAACGCTCCCGACAACAACAAAGAAGGTCGATTTCTCGTCGGGCTTCATCGACATGAGGATTCGAGTCATTTCTGCATTTATCAGTTCAAGCTGCGCGCGAGCGGCCTCGGTGACATTTTCGAGAATGTCGGGTGCGACTCTGCGTGCCCATTGTGTGAGGGCTGGTTTCGAGATTCCCTGACCCAAGGCGGCCTCCCGAATCAACTCTTGCGCTGCCGCGAGCAGTCGTCGTTGCCGCGGCCGGTCGGATGCCGGGATGACACTGTCCGCAAGCCCCTTCTCGACGGCAGTAAGATGCGGCGCATATAAGGCAGTCTGATTTTCTGCATCCTCAGAAGAGGTGTTCCATGCGGCGATCCAAAGTGCAAGCAGTACGTGGGAGACTTCTTTGAGTGCCGTGTAGGTCGGCGGGATGGCATTGACGCGTTCCATGATCTGCCCCTGACGAACGACTACCAACTCGCCGCCCACTGCCAAAATTGCAACAGGCACCTCTCGGATCGCCCGGATTCGCGCCTCATCGTACTGGGCAATGAATCCTTGATTGGCCGAATGGCCCCCTGGAAGAACGCGTGGCTGGGAAGAGTTCGCGCATGAGAGCAGCGTTACGAGTACGAATCCGAGAGTCGCGGATCGGACGACGGCAACCCGGGAGCGCGCTAGTAAAGTGGTCAAGATACTTGCCTGTGTTTCTTTGATTTATTCACGGAAGGGCTGTTCGACTGCAGAGGAAGTTATCCCATGCCGTAGGTCGCTCCTCCATCAATTTTAATTATCGATCCCGTCGAATAGCGCGAAGCATCGCTCGCGAGATACAACGCCGCACCCACGATTTCATGGGGCTGGCCTCCTCGCTTCATAGGGATCGACTGTTCCAAGCCCGCCACCATTTCGGCAGGCCAGGCTTTGCTGATATCCGTCATGAAGGCACCCGGCATGATGCAGTTGACCCGCACCTTTGGAGCGAAGGCACGTGCAAGACTCTTCGTGATACTGTGTAGCCCAGACTTTGCAGCCCCATAGGGAATTTCAATTGGTGTTGGCATGTCAGCCGCGATACTACTCACGTTGATAATAGAACCACCCGTACCTTCGAACATCTCAGTCCCCAGCACCGCGGCGAGCCGAAATGCACCCTTCAGGTTCACGCCCATGACCTTGTCATAGAGTTCCTCCGAGATATCAAGGACTGAGGAGTAGCGAGGCGACATGCCTGCATTGTTGACCAGGATATCTACGTGACCAAAATGATCGAGTGATCGCTTTGCGAGGTCATCGCATGCATCCCAGTGGCCGACATGACATCCAATTCCCAGAGCACGTTGCCCAGTTTCTTCGATGACCGTTCGAGCGAGATCCTTGCACGCGTCTTCTTTTCGACTCGCAATAACCACGTCGGCGCCGCATTTCGCAAAGGCAAGCACCATCTCTTTACCGAGGCCTCGGCTTCCTCCGGTCACTACCGCAATTTTTCCGTCGAGACGAAATTGATCGGTCGGATCATTTTTTTGAGTCATGCAGTTCCTCGGCGGAT
>JAPKCZ010000620.1 GCA_028822745.1 Kiritimatiellia bacterium
GTGGCATCTTGGAAAGGACACACAAGGCTTCGACCTAAGTTCGGCCAACGGGAAAGGTGGGCCCGACGGCAGCTTCTACGGAAACGTGGATGTGGCCGAACAACTGACCGATCGCGCAGTGAAGTTCATCGAGGAAAACCGCAACGGCCCCTTCTTTCTTTATCTGTCTCACTGGGATGTGCACACGCCGCACCGTGCGCGCCAGGACATCGTCAAAAAATATCAATCGAAACTGAACAAGCTACCTGTGGTACGGCGTCGCAACTTTAGTCCCGTTTACGCGGCGATGATCGAAGCAGTCGATCAATCCGTTCGTCGAGTTGTGGCCAAAGTGGATGAATTGGGGCTCGCTGAAAAAACGCTGATCGTCTTCACCAGTGATAACGGCGGCCTGCCGAAGGTTTCGCAGCTTGATCCACTCCGTGGCCAGAAGGGATCCTTGTTTGAAGCCGGAGTCCGGGTTCCGGCATGCGTGAGATGGACCGGTACCATCAAGCCGAAGACTTCGTGCGACACTCCTATTACATCCGTCGACTTCCTCCCCACATTCACGAAACTCGCCGGAGGCAAACTTCCAACAACACAACCCGTTGATGGTACTGACATCTCGCCGCTGCTGTTCGGAAAAGAAATCGCCCAACGGAGCATCTTTTGGCACTACCCACTGTATCTTCAGGGGAAAGGCCTGACCATCAACGTGCCCGGGGGAAAAACCTACTCATGGCGAAGCTTCCCTTCAACAAGTCTGCGGCGCGGCGACTGGAAACTAATCGAATTTCACGAGGACGACACGGTCTCCCTCTATCACCTCAAGGACGATCCGGGCGAGCAGAACAACTTGGCGGCTAAGATTCCTGATCGCGTCGCTCAGTTACGAGCCGAACTGGATGCGTGGCAGCAGAAAACAAAGGCTCCGGTTCCGATTGTACCGAATCCAGAATGCGTCCTGGGTAAACCGGTGGCTCCCTGAAATGCATCACGGAAAAAGACGGCTAAAGAGTAACTAATCAATTACGATTGAGGCCCCAGTCTCTTGGGAAGCACGTGGAAAAAGTGATGGATTATAAAAACCGAAAAAAAGAAAATAACAAAAAACAATCGAATAGATGACGTCACCCTGACCGTCTCATCCCGTTCACCGAATCCGACGAAATAATTCCAAACTTTTAATAAAAACATGAAAAATTCGATCACTATCAGTCTGACACTTCTGTTCACTTCTTTCGTCGAGCTCAATGCAGCTGAGGCGAGTCAACGTCCGAATGTGCTGTTGATTTGCATTGATGATCTGCGGCCGGAGCTGAAGTGTTTTGGCGTGGATTACATTCACTCGCCGAACATCGACGAGTTGGCCGCCAAGGGACGTGCGTTTCAACGGCATTATGTGCAAGCGCCCACTTGTGGGGCGTCACGGTTTACGCTGCTCACGGGCACGTATGGGCCGCCCAGCAATGACGCGCTTTTTCAACGGCGCGAGGCCGTCAAGGACCGGAACTTTCCCGCTTGGTTTCGCGCCCAGGGGTACACGACGGTGTCCGTCGGCAAAGTGTCGCATCATCCCGGCGGACGCGGTGGGGCAGATTGGGATGACACCGCGCAACCGGAAATGCCCGGCGCTTGGGATCGTCATTTGCTCCCTGCCGACTCATGGCAGCATCCGCGTGGAGCCATGCACGGACTGGCCAATGGCGAAATTCGGGAAAACGCCAAAGACATGGATATCTTCCAAGCCTTCGATGGTCCGGACAGCGCCTATCCCGATGGCCTCATTACAAATGAAGCTTTGAAGCAGATGGATGGGTTGGCCAAGGGCAGCAAACCATTCTTTCTCGCTGTGGGCATCATCCGCCCGCATCTGCCTTTTGGCGCACCGGCGAAATATCTCAAGTATTACCGTGATGCCAAGCTGCCAGCCACGCAACATCCGCAAAAGCCCACGGGCAAAACCACCTGGCATGGTTCGGGTGAGTTCATGAAGTACAACCGTTGGAAACGTAATCCAAATACCGATGCGGCGTTTGCTATTGAGGTGCGCAAGCACTACGCCGCATGCGTGACCTATGCTGATGCAATGGTGGGTCGGTTGCTGGCGCGGTTGGATGAAC
>JAPKCZ010000621.1 GCA_028822745.1 Kiritimatiellia bacterium
TGCTCTATCCAGAGCCGGACATCATGGCCGAGGATCTCGAAGAATCCATCCAAACCGATCTCGGATTTGATCCGACCACTGACGTCGGCGAACATATAAACGAAGCGCGCAAATCTGGAGGGGGCGTTTGAATAGAGTGCTGTCCTGCTGGAAAAAAGACGCGGGGCGATCAGGCTATCTGCAAGGACAGAGATCTGACTGTATCCATGGCACTCTACAACGATCGAGAAGTCCAGTCCACCGGCCAACCTCGCCCCAGTCTCGATCAGACGCGGTCCGCGCGCAGTCAGCATGACTTCGGAATGGGCCGGACCATTCCGTATTTGCAGCGCGTCGAGAACCTCCTCGACGTAGCTCGATACAGTGGCGAATTCCGGAGAATTCCGGCTCACGGAATCGGAGTACTCGTCAATCAGAAAGGTATTCTCATGGTGATTCACATCCAGCCAGACATCGGTGACGAAATGTGTTCCCTCAACCGATACTGTGTTCACAACATAGTGTCGTCCCTCAAGAAATTCCTGAATCACATATTCGTCGTTCACTTTTCCTGTGCAGTTGATCTTGTTGATATTCTTTTCGAAGACACGCACAATCTCCCGCTCGTTCTCACAGATTCCCACGCCGTCCGAATAGCCGCCAAGACTTGGCTTCATAACAACGCGCGTAAAGTCATTGCTGCGATACCAGGAGAGTAATCCGTCTATCCTGTTTGACACGAACTGTTCCGAGCAGGCGACGCCCACATGCCTGAGCGCTTCGATCATGTGATATTTGTGTCGATGGAATCGCCAGCTACCCGCCGGATTCCTGGGAACGTCGAAATACTGAGCTATCTTGTTCGCGGCCACTATGCCCGTATCGCCTGCCGCCAATACGGCTTTCACGCTGTACCTGTTCAACTTGGCGACGAGATCGGTGATGGCCCAGTCATCGTCGGAGGGAAGCCTGAACTCCGTTGCAAAACAGCTGGAACTGCCGGGCTTCTTGCACGACAAATCGCCAACATCGACGTGGATACATTGATAGCCCCGCCCCTGCAACGTTGGGGCGATATAGTAACCCTTGGAATCGGCGCCAACGATAACAACTGCTTGTCTTTGCTGTTTCATGTTTATGTGCTCACCATGGTCTGAATGGAACGCAGTGCGGGAAATTTGCTCATGCCGCGCACTTCCGGATGACAACCACGACCTGCCCGGGTTCAGTTGCCGTCTCTGTTGGCACCGTCGCGAGGAGATGCTTGAGACGCCAGCGCAGAAAGTGTGTCGTGGCTAACTGATCCAGGTGGGGGCGAAAGTCTTTCAACCACTCGTTGACGTCCCATCGCGCAATGCCCAACTCGTAACAGACATCGGCAGACGCGGCCTCGAAGTCGACCAGATCCAGAATCTCGCCAGAAGAAAGACCCTCGCGGTGAAAATAGCCCAAACTTTGAACCAATGCATTCGACCACTGGCAGAGTGTATGAGTCGTTCGCTGCGACGCTATGGTCTGGTCGCACCAGGGCTCACAAATAACGACTCCGTGGCGTGCCACGCGCGCCGCCTCTCGCATGGCTCCCAGGGGATTTGGAATGTGATGAAGCGAATTGGCAACGAGCACCCAGTCGAAATGGCAATCGTCGAATGGCAGATGTCGCATGTCGCAGACCATCGCGTCCACCCCGGCACTTCGCAGCGACACCACTGAAGGTTCGTGCGTATCGACACCATATGTGTCGACGTGATGGCTGCGCTTTAGCGCTACGAGTTTGTGCCCTTCTCCGCATCCCATTTCCAGCAAGGAGGCGGGGAACGGCTCCAATCGTGACAAGCGCTCCATCAATCGCCGGTCACCAACACTTAAGCGAGGATCACACATGCTGAACGGCCTCCTTCATCGATTCCAGGAATATGCGGCCGCGCTCGGTGAATTCGGCATGGGATCGAAGAATCGCATCACCCTGCATGAACCTTGCAGCATAGGCCGCTTGTAGCGTGTGGAAAGAGAGTGGGAGCGCGCCAATGGGCAGATGTGCAGCGCTTTCTGCCGACCCGCCACGCTCGTGCGCGTCGCCCGCGAGTTCTGGTGCGTTTCGATATGCATACAGCAGGCGAAAGAA
>JAPKCZ010000622.1 GCA_028822745.1 Kiritimatiellia bacterium
TCCTTTCGCTTGAACATGGACTATTTCGGCTATCTCGATGGATTGACCATGACCAACGATAAATTCGCTGAGCTTTTCGGTGGACCCGCCCGTAACGCAGAATCGGACATCACGCGTCGTGAAATGGATCTTGCCCGGTCCATCCAGGTCGTGACGGAAGAGGTCGTCATGAAAATGGCGCATCATGCCAAATCGCTAACGGGTGAGAATAATCTCTGTTTGGCAGGCGGCGTCGCGTTGAACTGCGTTGCCAATGGTATTCTGAAACGCGAAGGACCATTTGAAAATATCTGGATTCAGCCAGCCGCCGGAGATGCAGGTGGCGCACTTGGTGCTGCTCTGACGGTCTGGCACACCGTCGAAAATCAGCCACGTACTGTCACCCCGGGTAAAGATGCCATGAAGGGTTCTTATCTGGGGCCCGATTTTTCTGACGACGAAATTGAAGGTTTTCTGAAAGCAAAGGGGTACGGTTATCAAAAGCTGGCGGACCCGCAATGGAGCGAATTCATTGCGCGTCATATTGACGAAGGCAGCGTTATCGGGCTGTGTCAGGGACGCATGGAATTTGGTCCACGGGCACTTGGCGGGCGCTCCATTATCGGTGATGCGCGATCCCCTAAAATGCAGTCGGTCATGAATCTGAAAATCAAGTACAGGGAATCATTTCGACCCTTCGCGCCGTCCTGTCTCGCAGAGCGTGCCAGTGACTATTTCGAACTCGAAGGTGATTCACCATATATGCTATTGGTCGCGCCGGTACAACCGTCGCGCTGCCTCGACGTCCCAACGCAAACGGACTTGCCCATTCGAGATTGGGTTAATCAGATACGTTCAGATATCCCCGCGATCACACACGTCGACAATTCAGCGCGGGTACAGACCGTTACGCCTGAGACGAATGAACGATTTTACAACATCATCAAAGCTTTTGAGGCACGTACGGGTGAGGGGATTGTCATCAATACGTCCTTTAACGTACGAGGCGAACCCATTGTGTGCACACCCGAGGATGCGTATCGCTGCTTTATGCGCACGGAAATGGATGTTCTGGTGCTGAATTCATTTATTCTGACGAAAGCCGACCAACCGGAATGGGACGAAGGCAAGGATTGGCGCGAAGACTTCGTGCTCGATTGATGGATCTCGCCTTTTTTCACGCTGTCACAGCGTGTCACTTTGCCGTATGGTCCGCTTATGAGTGTTAAACGCATACTGCTTGGCGTCACCGGTTCAATTGCGGCCTATAAAGCCGCTGAATTGGTTCGTTTAATGAAAACGCGCGATTGGGACGTCCACGTTGTGATGACCCAAGGAGGAACGCGTTTTGTTGGCCCGATCACTTTCCAAACACTTTCGCAGAACCCTGTGGGCGTTGATCCATGGGACGAGGCGGTCTGGCGACCCGAGCATATAGATGTGTCAGAAAAGGCGGATGTATTCGTCGTCGCGCCTTGCACCGCCAATACGATGGCGAAATTGGCCCATGGTTTGGCTGATGACTTGCTTAGTGCGACAGCATTGGCTTGTCCGGCACCACTGGTTCTTGCGCCCGCCATGAACGTGAATATGTGGAATCATCCAGCAACGCAGCACAATCTTGCGACCTTGAAGGATCGTGGAGTACACATCGTCGACGTCACCACTGGCGATCTAGCGTGCGGGTATACGGGTGAAGGGCGCATGGCTGAATCATCGGACATTCTTGATGCCATCGATTCCGCGTATCACGTTCAGGCACGCTAAGGTTTAATCTCATGTCGTCCAGCAATGCTGACCTATTTCTGTTCAATCAGAACGAGGTGCGTATAGCGCGCATCGAAACAGCCTTTTCCTTGGGCGCACGCATGAAAGGTTTACTTGGTCGTCGCGCATTGCCCGAGGGTACGGGCATGTACATAGGTCCCTGCGCCTCGATTCACACGTTTGGAATGCATTTCACGATAGACGTCGTTTTCGTGAACACCGATTTACGTGTCGTCGCCATTCGGCGGCAGGTCCTGCCGAGTCGAATGCGACTTGGGGGAAAGGGCGCACGGGCTGTGATCGAGTTTCAGTCGGGGTGGCTTGCGGAGGATGCGCTAGAGGTTGGTGAATGCG
>JAPKCZ010000623.1 GCA_028822745.1 Kiritimatiellia bacterium
CCGTCAATGAGCCTTTTACCAGGTATCTATGGCGCAAGGTGCCATTTGTCGCAAGGCGAAATGTTTGAACGCCTGGCCCGAGTCGACCGATTAATAGACTTCTGTGTCCTCCCCGATGAAGGAACAGTAATGAAAAGCAACAGTTCGGGCTATGTTTTGCTTGAGGGGCAGTGGGCGCATGGAAACGTTTAGTCCCACGGTCGATGTTCTGATGTGTGAATGACAGATGCTCTCAAGAGATCCACGACGAGGTAAAATGAAGCTGAAGGTACAACCATGATTACATTGGGTGATTTTTCGCATATTGAGGATCAACGCATTCTGATTACCGGAGGCACAGGTTCTCTCGGAAAAGAACTAACCGCTCTCATACTTAAAAATACGCAAAATGCTAGCGTCGTCGTGTACAGCCGAGACGAGTTCAAGCAATTCCAGATGGAACAGGACATTCCTGAAGGGTGTCTGGGTCGGGTGCGATTCTTCCTTGGTGATGTGCGGGATGCGGAGCGTTTGAAACGCGCTTTGGACGGCGTCGACTACGTCATTCATGCCGCCGCGTTGAAGCAAGTGCCTGCCGCAGAGTACAATCCGTTCGAGTTTATTAAGACAAATGTCATGGGTGCAGAAAACCTTATTAATGCGTCGATTGATCGACGTGTAAAAGGCGTGGTCGCTCTGAGCACTGACAAGGCTGCCAATCCGATAAACCTCTACGGCGCCACCAAGCTCTGCTCTGACAAGCTTTTCGTGTCGGGCAACAGTTATAGTGGCGCACACCCGACGCGTTTCTGTGTGGTGCGATATGGGAATGTGGTCGGCAGCCGCGGCAGCGTGATTCCATTTTTTCTGCGGCGGCAAAAAGACGGCGTCCTGCCGATTACTGATAAACGCATGACTCGGTTTTGGATCACGCTCGAACAAGGTGCTGCGCTCGTCCTGAATGCCCTGCGCGATATGCATGGGGGCGAAATCTGGGTGCCGCGTATCCCCAGTATGAAAATTGTGGACTTGGCGCGCGTCATCGATCCGAAATGTACCACGCCAGAAATTGGTATACGCCCCGGCGAAAAATTGCATGAGGTCATGATTCCCTCGGACGATGGACGTCAGGCGTTGGAGTTTCCCACACATTACATTATTCGTCCGGACACGCTGTGGTGGCGTGATGAGTGGCATCGGTCGGGTCAGGAGGTGTCGTGCAAAGACGGATTCTACTATGGCAGCGACAATAATGATCATTGGCTTGATGACGCATCGCTGCGAAATATGATCGCCGACCTCGACCTCCCTGAAGCCCGAGCATGGGCCGAGCGGAATGGCCTTGGGGCCTGAACCGATTGAACTGGATTCTTTTATGATCCCGTATGGGCGACAAAGTATTGGTGAAGACGAAATCTCGGCTGTGGCCGAGGTCTTGAGAGGAAACTGGCTCACGTGTGGGCCCAAAGTCTCCGAATTCGAGGCGGCCCTCGCTGAATACTGCGGTGTAAAGCATGCTGTGGCAGTGGCCAACGGGACTGCTGCGCTGCACGTGGCCATGCTGGCCGCCGAGGTCGGACGGGGGGATCGGGTATTAACCAGTACCAACACCTTCCTTTCGTCAGCGAATTGTGCGGAGTTCGTGGGCGCTGTTGCTGATTTCGCAGATATCGATTCACGAACACGCTGCATTTCAGGCGAAACAATAATGAGCGCCTGGCAAGATGACGTAAAAGCCGTTGTGCCGGTTGACTTCGCGGGCTATCCGAGCATTGACGCACACACCGCAGATTGGATTCACGATCGAGGAGCCGTGATCATAGAGGATGCCAGTCACGCGCTCGGGGCCTCAGTGGCGGGCGTCAAGGTGGGTGGACTTCCCTGGGTGGATATGACGACATTCAGTTTTCATCCGGTAAAGACCATTGCGACTGGTGAAGGGGGCGCCATCTTAACAAACAGCGATCATTTGGCAGAACGTTGCCGCCTGGCGCGCAACCATGGTATGCAGCGCAGCACTGTTTTGAGCGAAGCGCATGGCCCTTGGTACTATGAAATGACTGAACTCGGGTATAACTACAGAATCAGCGACATTCACTGTGCCCTTGGAATC
>JAPKCZ010000043.1 GCA_028822745.1 Kiritimatiellia bacterium
GACATGGTGATCCGCCTTCGCCAACCCGGCCCTGAAGACATCGCGAAGCTCAAGAAGGGCTGCATTCACGTCAGCTATCTCGACCCGTTTTTCAACAAAAACACCGTACAGGCGCTGGCGGCACAGCAGGTATCCGCCATTTGCATGGAGCTCATTCCGCGTACCACGCTGGCGCAAAAAATGGACGCACTCAGCTCACAGGCTAGCCTGGCGGGCTATGTTGCCGTCATCGTCGCCGCTGAGCGTATTCACAAAGTCTTTCCCATGATGATGACGCCTGCCGGCACCATTGTCGCCGCACGCGTTTTCATTATTGGTGCCGGCGTCGCCGGCCTGCAGGCCATCGCCACCGCCAAACGCCTAGGCGCCCGCGTCGAAGCCTTTGACACACGGCCGGTCGTCGAAGAGCAGGTGCAATCCCTCGGCGCGCGCTTTATAAAAATCGATCTCGGCGAAACGGGACAGACCAAAGATGGCTACGCCAAAACGTTGACCGAAGAGCAGTTGCAAAAACAGCGCATCGCCATGGCCAAACATTGCGCCGATGCCGACGTGGTGATCACCACCGCGCAGGTCTTCGGACGCAAAGCCCCATTGATCGTCACCGAAGACATGGTGCGTGGCATGAAGCCCGGCAGCGTTCTCGTTGACCTCGCTTCCGAAACCGGCGGCAACGTGCATGGCACCGTCGTCGACCAGGAGGTTAACGTCAACGGTGTTACCATCATTGGGCTGGGCAACTTGCCCGGGCGTGTCGCCAATGATGCCAGCCTGATGTATTCGAACAACGTGGGAAGCCTGCTCACGCACTTCTGGAAGAAAGAAGACGGAACATTCAACCTGGATCGCGATGACGAAATCATTCAAGGCTGTCTGTTGACCCACGATGGGGCCGTGCTGAATGACATGGTAAACAAAGCATGGGAAGGACAATAGGTCGGCATGGAACTTTTACTATTTATTCTCGTATTGGCGATGATTCTTGGCGTTGAATTGATCAGCAAGGTGCCTTCGCAGCTCCACACACCGCTCATGTCGGGATCAAACGCCATTTCCGGCATCACCGTGGTGGCTGCGCTGCTTTCCGCCGGCACCGGATCCGGACTTGGTGAAATATTTGGCCTGCTCGCGGTCGTCTTGGCCATGATCAACGTGGTCGGCGGATATGTGGTCACGGACCGCATGCTTAGCATGTTTAAATCTAAATCCGGCAAGAAGCAATGACCGGCGACCTGAAATTCGGCATCGGCATTGCCTATATTGTCGCATCCATTCTGTTCGTTGTGGGCATCAAAATGCTCAGCTCGGCCGCCACGGCCCGCCGCGGCAACCTTCTATCGTCCGTCGGCATGTTGGTTGCCATCGTGGCCACGTTGCTCACGCGCGGTATGTCCTATACGTGGATTCTCGTCGCCATGATCGTCGGTTCGGCCATCGGGCTCATCGCGGCGCGCAAAGTCAAAATGACGGGTATGCCGGAACTGGTTGGGCTCTTTAATGGATTCGGCGGACTGGCCAGCCTACTTGTCGCATGGGCCGAATTTGTGCTCAAAGGCGACGCCACAGCGTATTCGACCTTTACAGCCATCGCGATTGCCCTCACGGCCGTTGTCGGCGCCGTCACGTTCAGTGGCAGTTGTGTTGCTTTCGGGAAACTGGCCGGATTGCTTCCCGGCAAACCCATTCTCTACAAAGGCCAGCAGGCTGTGAATGTGCTCATTCTGATCCTCGCGCTGGTCTGTGGTGCATTGTTCGTGTGTCAAGGCGCCTACCCGGCCTTGGTCGCACTGACCATCGTCGCCATCATTCTTGGTGTTCTATCTGTGATCGCCATCGGTGGTGCCGACATGCCTGTGGTCATCTGCCTCCTCAACAGCTACTCCGGACTCGCCGCCTGCCTTGCCGGCTTCATCATCGAGAACAACGTCCTGATTGTCGCGGGTTCGCTCGTCGGCGCAAGTGGCCTGATTTTGACCACGATCATGTGCAAAGCAATGAACCGATCACTCGCGAATGTGCTTTTCAGTGGATTCGGCGCCGTCACGGAAAGCCGTGGAGCCAGCTATCAAGGCGAAGCCAAATCACTGACGGCGCAAGACGCCTATTTTATTTTGGAAGCCGCGCGTTCGGTTGTGTTCGTCCCGGGATACGGCATGGCTGTTGCGCAAGCCCAGCACGCCGTACGCGAACTGGGCGAACTGCTGGAGGCCAACGGCACTGACGTGAACTACTGCATCCATCCCGTTGCAGGCCGGATGCCCGGCCACATGAACGTGCTCTTGGCCGAAGCCAATGTGCCTTACGAGCAACTGGTTGAACCAGACGACAGCAACCCCATCATGCCTACGCTCGATGTGGCCATGGTCATTGGCGCCAACGACGTCGTTAACCCGGCTGCCAAGGACGACGAACAGAGCCCGCTTTATGGCATGCCCATTATCGAAGTGGATCAGGCCCGCACCTGCATTGTGCTCAAGCGCAGTCTGAAGCCCGGCTTCGCCGGGGTCGAAAACCCGCTCTTTTTCAAAGAGAATACGCGCATGCTTTTCGGTGACGCGAAAGCCTCGATCTCCGAGCTCGTTACCGAATTCAAAGACGCCTGACGCACCTGCGGCGTCGTACGGGAACCGCGTTAGACGATTTCTTTGATGTACTTCGTTTTCGCCAGACGCCAGAAGACCACGATGAAGGCGGTCAGCGGAACGGCAAGGATCATACCCGCAATACCATCCAGCGCGGTTCCCCAGAAGAACATCGCGATGATGATGACGATGGGATGTAAGCCGGTGCGTTTCCCCATGATGCGTGGTGTAAGAAAAGCGCCTTCAACCACCTGAACCACGACGAAGATGAGTAACACAAGTCCCAACGTCAGAAGGCCCCCGCCCTCCTGGACGTAAGAAATTGGCAATGCTACCGCGAGGCCAATGACATTACCCAAATACGGCACGACATTGAGCATACCCAACATCAGGCCGATGACGAAGCCGTAATCGAGTCCGACGATTGAAAACCCAACGGCAAAGAGCACGCCCTGCGCGAGGGCAACGACAATCTGCCCGCGAAAAAACGCGACCAGGATATCCACGAATTCGCGGCACAAGTAGACAGCATCTTTGCGGGTGCTGGGCTTAAGAAACGGCAGCAAGCCCTCGACGCGGCCAATATCATAGCTGGGCGTGATCAGAAAAAAGGCGAGATAGACTGGAACGACAAACCACCCCAGAAGACCAATCACCCAGCCGAACAGGCCGATCCCCGCACGAACCGTTTCGGACACCACCTGATGTGCCGTGGCCGCGATACGTTCCCAGTTTTCCTGACTCAGCTCTGAAATTTTCGCATTGGTTTCTACATCAACGGCAGCTCCCGATTGCGCGAGGATTCGATGATCAACCCATTCATAAGCTGCCGCATACCATTCCGGCAGTTTTGCCGAAAGCCCGGCAATCTGTTCCACCAGCAACATGCCGAAGCCGGCCACGAACGCTGTGAGCGGGATGATGAATGACAGAAAGACGATCACCACCGCAACGATGGCATTCATTTTCAAACGCTTCTGCAGGAAATCGTAATATGGACGAAGCAGGACGGCCAGTAAGGCCCCCACGGCCAGCGGCATAAAGACGCCGGAAAAGGTACTGCAGAACCCGACGACGGCCTTGAAGACAAGTGCCAAGAACGCGACAATGATGACAGCGCACACAATGGTGACACCCGCCGCGATCGTACGACGCTGCTTTTCAGTAAACATAACCTTGGTCAATTTTTCGTTTTCAGTCATACAAATCCCTTCCCTTCATACGTGACCGAGAGGCTAGTAGGTGACTCCACACATGACAAGCCTTATGGTGTTGGCAGTACGATCGGGACGATCACGCTTTACCACCTGAACGAACACCCGATGCATCATACTACGAACCGTTTTTGCGCTGATCCATGTGATAATGCCAGCTCACCCAATCATTTCGGCGCTACTAATATTGGGAAGGCGAAACACGTGTTCAGTTTCGCAGTCGACGACTAGAGCGGTTTAAGCAGCCCAGCTGCAGCAGATGCGCCCCTCGTCTTTACCCTAATCGTTGCCTTTGTCTTCTACTGCTAGCCTGATCTATTCACCCAAAGGCGCAGACGCGCGTGCCGGCAGATAGCGGTAGTACACTTCCAGCGTCAGCGCCGCCATCGCCGTCGAGACGATACGCCCAGCACGGCGCGCATAGATTCCACGCGGCGCCCAGCTACCCGCAAGCTCGCCATCTTTTTCTTGAGCCTGAACCAGCGCTGGTTTTAATGCGGTATTCCACGCCTCCCACGCCGGCCCCTGATGCTGATAGAGTGCTAACGTCGTGTAATAGATTTCGTAAAAAACGGGCAACTCGTCGTTCTCTAAATCCGGCTTTCGGCCGTCCAGAAAAGAGGCCGACTGGATCGAGCGGGCGTCCGTCCGTTTGTCACCCATCAACTGCCGACTGAATAGACCGATGGAAACAAGCGACGCCAGTGGGTTACGGTCCCGGTAACCGTAGAGGCCGCCATGATCGCCGCCTCCGACACGATCCAACCAGCGCGAACTGAGCACCAAGGTCTGATTCGGCACAACCAACCCGGCACGCTTGGCACTCTTCATCGCCAGGAACTGCCAGCCAAAAACGGAGGTATCGCCGGGCTCTTGTGGATAATAGCGCCAACCACCATCGTTGCTGTTCTGACTCTTGACGACGAAATTGACGGCATCCTGCGCGACGCGGAGCAGTTCAGGATCACGCGTCAAAGCAAAGGCCTCCGTCAGAGCCAGCGTCGCAATCGCCTGGCTGTACATGGCGTTAACCTCATCCGGTTGACGAAAGTCCCCTTCGGCCCGAGACTGCGTCACAAGCCAGTCGATGGCACGCTTGACGCTACCTTGATGCAGACCATCTCCCGTGTGTGTCGCCCCCCAGCCCAAATATGCGAGCAGTGCCAAACTCGTCGCGCCCACATCATGGCCGCCTTCGCCGCCATGGCGTTCCATCGACCAACGTCCATCGGGCTCCTGCATATCAGCCAACCATGCCAGCGCCCCCTTGACGGCCTCTTCGGTCGCATCATCCCCGCCCGTGTGTTTCAAAATGGCTTTGCGGTCAGCAATCTGACGCAACACATATGGCGAAACAGAGTTCTCCGGTTCGTCGAGCAGCACCCGTGCCGCTTCTGCTTCGTTGCTGACCTCTGGCGGAGGGAGGAAAAAGCCTTTATGCGGCGTGGCGGCGCTTTCGCCATGGGCCGCATGCATGGCATACGCATCGGAGCGCGACGACTCATGCATAAAGATACCGCCCGCGGCTAGGTCACCGACATTCCCCTTGCCCGCGCTGATGCGATAAACCATAGCGGAACGCGAAGCCACGCCCGATTGCGCATGATCCCCCTTGATCCGTGCAGCGGAGCTACCCGATGCGATCGTCTTGCGTGCACGAGCTTCCATGGCGAGGCCTTTCGAGCTGACCGGATCGCCCGAAACGGTCACGTTGAATGCGTGGCGCGGCTTCGTCACCTTGGAGGCACTCTCCATCAGCGCACCAGCGACGCCCGCGGATGTCTGCGATGCGAGCATTGCATCAGAACGCACGCGTGTCGATGTCGCGGGATCACCAACGGCGCCCTCCCCCGCGCTCATATGCATCACATCCGCATTCAAGCGCGAGGCATGGAAGGCGGCGTCCATCACGGGGCGTCGCACATCAGATGAACCCGTCGGGCGACGGGATGCCACAGCGAGCGCCATCGGCGGTGCCGAAACCGAAAATCGTGCCGCCGCTAAATCCGTCGCGGAAGCGTCCCCCAACGTGGCCGCGGGCGCTTGACGACGAACCTGTGCCTGACGCGCAGCCACCGCCACGGGGGAAGCCGACATTGCTACCGCCTTCAAATCTGCAGTACGACGTTTTGTAGAGACCGCACGCTGCATGGACGCTGGCGGACCGGGAAGTGACGCATCAGCGGCAGCGCGATGCTTTGCTGAAGCCACCGTTTCAGATTTGGCAGCCGGGGCACCAGACGGTGCTGCCTCCATTTGCATGGTTGCGGACATGGACTCTGCTTCCAGCACAACCGAAGCAAGCACGCTTGCCATTTCAGCAGAGGTCTTCTGCGCCTCTGCCGCGGGAGTGACACGCGCCGACACACGTCCCGTCGGCATCGTGGCATCGCGGAGTTTGGTGGACGTGGCCAAGGTGGCCTGGCCGCCAGCACGGACAACGTCTACGGCGACGCGCGTTCCGGCAGTCGCCGACGACGCGGCATGCTTCGGCGCGGCGGAGGCGCTCGACGATGCGGGGGCCGAAACAGCGGCTTGCTCTAACGGCATATCAAACGAGCGCGTCGCAGCACTTACGCTAGGCGTCGTTTGCAACGCATCCAGCTCAGCTTTCCCCGCGCGTGTTTCCTGAGATGGCCGCGACGGAACGGTGCTGGCAACGGCCGCCAAAGCGGACAGCGTGGAATCAATCACCGCACGTTTCGCAGCGGATGCCGTATCCGAGATCGCTTCCGAGCGTGAAGGCGCATTGCTTTGATGTCCCGCTTTAGCGTTCATCCGTGCGGCAGATTTGGCAACCGCTTTGGCCGGGCGCTCCAGGCTCACCTCTGGGCGTGCCGGCGCACTATCTGGCATGGCCATGGCCGATACCGACGTCAGCGCGGGCGTCCTCGTCGCCTTCATTTGAACGGGGCGCACGTGTGACACGTCCGCAGCGACCCTATCCGCTGGTATCGAAGTCGATTCAAGCGTGTCCACGTCCTGAACAGGGCGTGTCGCACCCGAAACGATCTCGCTCGGCAGAGAATCTGACACGTGCCCCGCCGCCTCTATTGGCGTGAACGTCTCCTTTTGCGCCACAGCTTGGGATAGACTCTCCAAAACCAATTCCGGCGGCGAGGTCGACGCGACGTCGAGCGCCGGCGGTGCCATTGTTGCTTGCATCGTTTTCTGTGGTGTGGTCTTCGTTTCCACCGGTCGTGCGTTCGAGACCTGCGCGGCAATCATGTCGGCGGGCGCTGGCTCCGTCGCAAGGACGTCCACATTCTGAATGGGACGCGTAGCATCGGCAGCGATCTCACTCGCTTTTGGATCAGCTCTGTGACCAGCCACTTCGGTCGGTGCCGCGCTGCTCACCTCTAGCGCCCGCGGAATCTCTTGTTCAAGCGGAACGGCGACACTGAATGTGACATGAATAATATTCGTGTATAGGTGCTCGATGTCCGCGACCTGACGTTGATCAAATGCTTCTTCAGGCTCTTTGATGGCATCTGCGGGCGACGGCTGCAACGGCTCGTCTTCGGTCAACTCGGGCGTCTCTTCCTCAGCGATGGCCGAGGTCGCAGCGCTGGCAATCTCGACATCAGGCTGATCGGCGCGCTCGCCGGCATCGGCGACTGGCTCCGGAGCCTCATCCGGCTTGGATGGCTTTTCTGTCATCTCCATGGCTGGCGCAACAACGTCCTCGCGCAACATCGCCAACGCATCGAGCTCGGGCAGATCTGCGCTTGAAGCAGGGGCTTCAGCGGCCGTCAATGCCTCCGGTTGCCGCTCGGTCGGCTCCACAGGCTCGCTTTCAAGAACCGGCAATTCAGGTGTGGGCGCGGGGGTCTCGAAGGCGTCCGCCGCCTTACTGATCTGTGCCTGCAGCGCCACCTCAGTCACTTCAGGTTCGGCCGTATCCTCCTGCTCGAGACGCTCCTCCATTGGCATTTCAACCAGAACGACCTCCAGCGGCTTCAACGCGTCCAACGCTTCAGGCTGCGGAAGATCCGGAACGTCGGGCGTGACATCGACAACCGGCAAAGGTGTCTCTACCGAGAAAAACTCCGTGACGGCATCACTTTCCAGCGTGACCACCTCCACCTCCGCCTCCGTCGCCTCCTGCGGCATATCCGGAACATGTACCTGTTCGGCGACGCTTTCGGTCTGTGCGTCGGGCATTTCGGTGATGTCCTCACGTATATCGAGCGAGAGCTTTTCTTGTGCAAGCGCATTGACGTCGACAGCCACCTCCATGACGCCTTCGTGCATCGCCACTTTGACTTCGGAAGAAATTTTATAAAACGCAGCAAACACGAGTCCGAGCAGATGCAACAACAACGAGGCCACCAGACAGCGCTGCAGCAGGGTCATGCGTCGCCGCGCATCAACATCGGCGATACGGCGCAACAAATAGATGATGGCGATACCTGCAATCAACGCCGCCAGCAACCACCATTTAACGCGCGCCATCAAGGCCAACACATAAGCAAAGGCCTCCATAAGTGCGCGCTGTAGATTGAAGGGTAACGATTTGGCTTCATACAGCCGGTACCACTGCCCCGACGGGGATTCGCGGTTCGACGAAAAGCGCAATCCGGCGTCTTCAGCGAAGAACACAGGGTCTGTTTCATCGGCGATCGTGTTGGGGTGACCAAACAAGCGGCGTGGCTTTGTGTAGCCCCGCCTTTTCAGTTGGCTCGAAAAAATATCCGCGCCCCCACGCGTCCCTTTACGGTTGGACGCGAACACCAACGTCTTGCCATCGAGCGAAAGCGCTGGTTGCGCATCGTCAAAACGCTCGGAACTCACACCGGCAAGCAAACGCGCATCCTTCAACGCCGGAATTTTCAAAGCCAGTTCACGTAGCGCCTCGATGGACTTGTCATCCGACGCGTAACCCGGCGGCAGCGGCGGCATGCCGTCCGATGGCGCGACTTCGACCCGCGCGCCGCCGGAGACATAAATGGGATGCAGGTATTCGTAGCGCGGCAGATAGCGGTAATACACTTCAAGCGCGAGTGTCGCCAGCGCGGTCGTCGTCAGCGTACCCATTTCGCCAGAATGTTTACCCGTAGGTTTCCACGTCCCCTTTAAGTCGCCGTGTTTGATCTGACTCTGCAGCAAGTTTTCCTTGAGCAGACGATTCCAAACGTTCCACGTATCGCCGTGGTGGTGATAGAGCGAGAGTGTCGAATAGTATATGTAGTAAAAGAACGGACTGCCCTTTTCATCCAACTTCGTTCGACCGATGAACTCGGCAGACTCGAGCATGCGCGTGTCGGCCTGCTCCACACCGAGAAGTTGCGAGCAGAACATGCCCTCCGCCGTCATGGTTGCCGTGGGCGTCGATCCCGTGTAACCGAATAAGCCTTTGTTTTTCCCGCCGCTGACGCGCTTCAGCCAGCGCCGCGCATTGCCAAAGGTTTCATCTGGAACATTGATCCCCAACGCCTGCGCGCTACTCAAGGCCATGACTTGCCATCCGAAAACAGATGTATCGCCGCCGTCCCCAGGCTTATAGCGCCACCCGCCGTCTCTTTTGTTCTGCGCCTTGACAATAAAATCAACCGCTCGCTGCAAAGGCTCACGTAGCGCGGGGTCACGACTGAGCCCATACGCCTCCGCAAGGGCCATGGTCGCCATGCCCTGGTCGTACATGCCGTTGTTGTGATTACCGTTTCGCAGGTCACCATTGGGCTTCATCATGCCCAGCATCCACGTCAACCCCTTGTCCACGCTTTCCTGATAGGGATTTGCATCGGTATGCGTATGCCCGCGCCCTAACAGGCACAACAGCGAGAGTGCAGTGGCCCCTGATTTGTGATTCCCCTGACCGCCATGTTTAGCGTTGGACCAGTGTCCATCGCTCTCCTGTTTGCTGTAGATCCAACTCAAGGCACGCAACACAGCGGCTTCCGTACCCGCGCTGCCACCGAGGCGCCCAATTAAGGTTTCGTCAATCTGACGTGGATCCCGCATGGCGTACGATGTCGGTCGGTCTCCCTGCCGATAACCGGACCAGGCAGCCGAGTAAACGTCCATATCCCGGTCCGTGTAGTAGCGACGCAACTCTTTGTCCGACAAC
>JAPKCZ010000624.1 GCA_028822745.1 Kiritimatiellia bacterium
CGCGCGGCTTCCGAAATTAGGCACATTTTTTCAAAGCATAACTCCAGTTTCGCAACACTTGGATCGGTGACTCGAAATTTTGAGCGCAAGGGTCAAATTATTGTCGATGCCAGCGCGACCGACGAAGACACGTTGATGGATCTCGTCATAGAGGCGGGCGCCGATGATATGAAAAATGAGGATGATCAATTTGAGATCCTCACGGACCCATCGGCATTCGGCGATGTGAGTCTGGCGTTGGACAAGGCTAGCATCAGCACGGTTAGTGCAGATGTCACCTTGTTGCCGATGGCCTCGGTGCCTGTTGCTGATGCATCTGTGGCGTCTTCGGTGTTGCGCTTTGTCAATGATCTCGAAGATAACGACGATGTGCAGGCCGTCTATATCAACATGGACATGTCCGATGAGGTCCTTACCGCCATGGCGGAAGAGAATTAGGCCGGCCATTGCGCGTTCTGGGCATTGATACATCGTTGCGATCAACCGGGATCGCCGTCGTCGAACGCGACGGCTCGCGCTTGCGCGCGATATCGTACGAGACGCTCAACGTCCCCGCGAAGGCGCCACACACGGCGTGTTTCCGGCGCTTGTGCCGAGGTTTGGATGACATGTTGGATGCGTGCGACGTGCAGGAGGTCTCCATTGAAGGGGCTTTCTTTTTCAAGAACGCAAAAACAGCCCTTATTCTTGGTGAAGTTCGGGGCGCGGCGATTGCGACCTGTGCAAAGCGTGATCTTCCCGTGTTTGAGTATGCGCCGCGTCGCGTCAAACAGGCGGTTGTGGGTCACGGTAATGCGGACAAGAAGCAGGTACGTCAGATGATTATGCAATTGCTTGGCTTGAGTGAAGAACCCCAGGAAGACGCTGCAGACGCCCTGGCGCTGGCCGTCTGCCATATTCAGAGTCGCTCGGGACACGCGGCGCTTGCACCCAAATCCATTTAAGAATTTATGAGTGAAACGACGACAGCATCGCGATTTCTGGTTTATGGCGAAGATGAATATCTTGTGTCGAAAAAGGCCAAGGCCATCGCGGACGATTACATTCCGGAAGCCGATCGTGACATGGCGCTGGATATTATCGATGGGCGTGCTGACAACGTTGATCACGCCGTTCAAATCATCAAGCGCGCTCAAGAAGCGATCGCCACACCGTCCTTTTTCTCGCCGCGCAAGCTCGTCTGGATCCGGCAGGCCAATTTTCTGTCAGACACGGTTATTGGGCGCTCGCAAACCGTAACAACGCCGTTGGGGCAGTTTGTCGATTATATCAAAACGACGCTTCCCGAGGGGCACGCCATCTTGATCAGTGCGCCGAAGGCCGACAAGCGCTACACCCTCTATAAAACATTCAAAGCGCTGGGCGAGTTACATGCCTTTGACGTTCCTGAGCGCGGCGGCGAACGCCATGCGCAGGCACAATTGGATTCGCTTTTGCGTGAGTCCGGTTTGACCATGGCGCGAGACGTGCGTGAAACGTTTCTCGAACGCGTGGGGAACGAGACGCGTCAAATGGTCATGGAGATCGAAAAATTAGCTCTGTACGTGGGCGACCGAAAGGCCGTGAGTCGCGACGACGTACGCACGATGACATCGTCAAGCCGCGAAGCCTTGGCGTGGGATTTGTCGGATGCCTTTGGCGACCGCAACCTGAGCAGTGCGCTCTATGTCGTCCGCATGCTTTTTGCGCAAAAGGAGTCGCATATTCGTTTGATCGCCGTGCTCGAGGGGCGCATTCGTGATTTGCTGCTCTACCGGGAGGCGCTGGATGCGGGCTGGTTGGCGCCGGGCAGCGGCGGAATGAAGTGGGCGCATGTCCCACCCGAGGTGGATCATTTGATGCAGAATGCATTTACACGCGATCCGCGCAAAACGCATCCCTATCGTATCAAAGTGCTTGCTGGGCAGGCGGGCAATTTCGCCATGATCGAGCTGCGTCGTATTCAGCGCGATATTACGCAAGCGCACATGAAGCTGGTGTCGTCCTCGCTACCGCCACATCTCGTGTTTGAGTTGGCGCTGACCCGCGCGTTGACCCGCCCAGCCCGTCGCGCTTAACGCTATATGGAGCAATTGAACAGGAGGAAGCAG
>JAPKCZ010000044.1 GCA_028822745.1 Kiritimatiellia bacterium
CGCTCGAACCTGTTTCGGGCCACTTGCCGGCCCCGAACGGCACTTAATGTCCTGTTGGACGAGGAACAGGTGAAGGTGGACGAAATCCGAGGTCATGGCGGATTCTTCAAAACGCCTGGCGTGGGAGAGCGCATCATGGCGGCGGCGACGGGAACCCCGGTTTCCATTCTCGAAACCGCTGGTGAAGGCGGTGCCTGGGGCATCGCCCTGCTGGCCTCCTTTATGACCAGGGAGAACCGCGATACGTCGCTGCCGGCGTTCCTGGACGCCGTGTTTAAAGGAAGCATCGGCAAGGCGGTTCAGCCTGATCCTGAAGATGTCGCCGGCTTTGAACAGTTTTTCGAGCGCTACCATAAGGGGCTTGCCATTGAGCGGGCTGCAGTTGAATCGTTGTCATAATGCGAACGAAGAGGAGAGCACGATGAGTACGAAAGACTTGAAAACACGGGTTTGCGAAGCGAACAAGGAAATTAATCGCGTTCAGCTGGCGATCCTGACGTGGGGCAATGCCTCCGAGGTGGATCGCGAGGCTGGCGTTTTTGCCATCAAGCCGAGCGGTGTCGACTACGATGAAATGACACCGGACGACATTCCTGTCATTTCGCTCGAAACCGGCGAAAAAATTGAAGGCGCGCTGAATCCCTCTTCCGATACGGCGACGCATTGGCATCTCTACCGGGCTTTTCCAACGATTGGAGGCATCGTGCATACGCATTCGACCTATGCAACAGCGTGGGCGCAGGGGCATCGCGACATCCCATGCCTCGGGACCACGCATGCCGACACCTTCTATGGCCCTGTTCCTTGCACCCGACCGCTCACGCAGTCGGAGATCGAGCAAGACTATGAACTCAACACCGGCAAAGTGATTGAAGAGCATTTCACTCAGAACGGACTGAACGTTGACGCGATTCCCGGGGTGTTGGTCTCGAGTCACGCGCCGTTTACCTGGGGCGCCAACGCCGCTAAGGCCGTCGTCAACGGTCGCATCCTTGAAGAGGTCGCGAGAATGGCGGACACCACGCTGGCGATCAACCCGGGCGTGGGTCCGGTTGATCAATTCCTCTTGGATAAGCATTATTTTCGTAAACACGGCGCCAATGCCACCTACGGGCAGGGCTAGCCTGAATTATTCACCAACCCATTCACGGTAGTCACAACACCATTCACGCCAGAGTTTTAACCACGGATTACACGGATGGCACGGATTGTTGGAACGGTTCTGTTTCTATCCGTGGAATCCGTGTAATCCGTGGTCTTCTTCGTTTCGCAAAAAGTAGATGAATAGATCAGGCTAGAATCACACAGCATTGGAGATTAGGAATGAGCAAAAAACAACAAGTATGGTTTGTAACCGGTAGCCAGCATCTTTACGGGCCGGAGACGCTCGAACAGGTGGCCACCGACGCGAAAGAGATTGCAGAAGCTCTCAACGTCGACACCTCCATCCCGGTGGAGGTCGTATGGATGCCGACCGTCAAAACGCCGGACGAAGTCTATGCCATGTGTCGCGATGCCAATGCGGACGAAAACTGCATTGGGCTGATCACCTGGATGCACACCTTCAGCCCAGCCAAGATGTGGATTGCCGGATTGACCGCGCTGAAAAAACCGTTTGCGCATCTGCACACCCAGTTTGGCCGTGATATTCCGTGGTCAGAAATTGACATGGACTTCATGAACCTCAACCAGTCTGCCCACGGCGGACGCGAGTTCGGTTTCATCTGCACGCGCCTGCGCAAGAACCGCACCGTGGTCGTCGGCCACTGGGAAGATCCCGATGTTCGCGAAGAACTGGGTGTGTGGGCCCGCGTGGCCAAGGGCTGGAACGAATCGCAGCACTTGAAGGTGGCACGTTTCGGCGACAACATGCGCGAAGTGGCCGTCACCGAAGGCGACAAGGTCGACGCACAGATCACGTTCGGCTATGCCGTCAACGGCTACGGCATGGGGGATCTCAAGGCCTATGTCGACAAGGTCACCGAATCGCAACTTGCCGACCTGATGAATGAATACAAAAAGGTCTATTCCGTTTCTGCGGATGCGCTGATGGATAACATCGCCGAGCAAGCCCGCATCGAGATCGGAATGCGTGCATTTCTTGAAGAAGGCGGATTTGGCGCTTTCACGACCACCTTTGAAAACCTGCACGGGTTCAAGCAACTCCCGGGTCTCGCGGTTCAGCGCCTGATGGCCGACGGCTACGGTTTCGGGGCCGAAGGTGACTGGAAGACGTCCGCCATGCTTCGTGTCATGAAAGTGATGGCCGAAGGGCTCGAAGGCGGGACCTCGTTCATGGAGGACTATACCTACCACTTCGATCCGGCTGGCAACAAGGTGCTGGGATCGCACATGCTGGAGATATGCCCGTCGATTGCTGAAGGGAAACCTTCGCTCGAAACACATCCGCTGGGAATCGGCGGCAAGGATGATCCGGCGCGCCTCGTTTTCAACTCACCCGCCGGGCCGGCGATCAATGTGTCGCCTATCGATATGGGCAACCGCTTCCGCGTGATCGTCAACGAAGTGACGGCGGTGACGCCGGAGCACGATCTGCCCAAACTGCCGGTCGCCCGCACACTCTGGGTTCCGCAGCCGAACCTGAAAGTTGGCGCAGCGGCATGGATCCTGGCCGGCGGCGCGCATCATACGGTTTACTCGCAACAACTCGATACCCGTCACATTGAAATTTTCGCCGATATGGCGGATGTCGAACTCGTGGTCATCGACGCGGATACGCGGCTACGTGAATTCAAACGGACCCTGAAGGCAGGCGACCAGCGTCTTACGAGTTAGGCGTTAGGCGTTAGTAGGGAGTGGACTATGGCTGTAAAGGAGAAGCCCCGCACCTGACACCTATTTTAAGGACCACTATCTATGAAACACGCTCAGCGGCCGAATATCTTACTGATACTGAATGACGATATGGGTTATTCCGATTTGGGGTGTTACGGCGGGGAAATCGATACGCCGAACCTGAATCGACTCGCCGAGGGCGGGCTGAGGTTCACGCAGTTCTACAACACGGCCCGATGCTGTCCGTCACGGGCATCTCTTCTGACCGGACTGCATCCTCACCAGACCGGTATTGGGGGCATGGTCGGCGGGGGCGGCGGTCCGGAAGGGTATGAGGGCACCATCAACGATCGTTGTGTGACCATCGCCGAAGCCTTGCGCGCCGAAGGATATGCCACAGCCATGAGCGGCAAGTGGCACTTGGCCGGCGATCACGAGAACGAGAACAAGTGTTGGCCCACGTCGCGCGGTTTTGACCATCACTATGGCATTATCACCGGCGCGGCCGACTACTATGCGCCGCGTACCCTGAAACGCAATGGGCGTGACGTAGAACATGAGGCTCAGGAAGACCCGGAGTACTACTTTACGGACGCCATCAGTGACGATGCGGTCGACTGCATCAATCGGCATTTTACCGAACCTGACCCCAGCCCGTTGTTTCAGTACGTGGCCTACACCGCGCCCCACTGGCCGCTTCATGCCAGGGAAGAGGATATCGCGCGATACAAGGGTCGTTTTTCTGAAGGATGGGATTCCCTGCGCGAAGCACGCATGAAACGCATGGTGGAGCTCGGCGTGGTCGATCCTAAATGGGCGCTCAGCGCGCGCGATGAGAGTCAACCCGCATGGGATGAAGCCGAGGACAAGGAATGGCAACAGCGGCGCATGGAGGTCTACGCGGCCCAGATTGATGTTATGGATCAGGGCATCGGGCGCATCACGGCCGCGCTTGAAGCACAAGGGCAGCTGGACAACACCCTGATCCTCTTTCTCGCGGACAACGGCGGCGCCTGCGAAGAGGTATCGATCGACTGGGTAAAACAAGGATGGATGGACGAGTTATCGATCATTCAACACGAAACGAAAGAGGGTAAGCCTGTGCGTTTCGGCAATACACCGGACATTCAGCCCGGCGAACAGGACACCTATTGCAGCTACGGCGTGCCTTGGGCCAACCTTTCAAACACGCCGTTCAGGCTCTACAAGTGCTGGATACATGAAGGTGGTATTTCGACGCCCTTCATCGCGCACTGGCCCGCCGGCATGCAGGCTCAACCTGGATCACTGCACCATTCGCCCTGGCACCTTCCCGACGTGATGGCCACCTTGCTCGATGTCGCCGGCGCGCCCTACCCCGTCGACTATGCAGGACGTGACGTCAAACCGCCGGAAGGACACAGTTTCGCCGCCGTTCTCAACGGGCAGGAAGCCAAACGGCCCGCTCCCCTGTTCTGGGAACATGAAGGCAACGCGGCGGTCCGCGATGGGCGCTGGAAGCTGGTGCGCAATTACCAGCGGGATAGCTCGCTTCTCATGACGGATCCGGCGGCCTGGGAATTGTACGATATCAACGAGGACCGTACGGAGCTACACGACTTGTCCGCGCAAGCGCCCGATCGCGTCCGCAAGATGCTTGACGCTTTTCTGTCCTGGGCCAAACGATGCAGCGTCCTGGATGTCCACGAGCTACGAAAATGAGCTTGCGCGCGTCCCGGCCTTCGCGGTGGTATGGGACATAGCGATCTTCGTTGTCTGCGGCTTAGACACGGCATTTCAGCAGTGACCGTTCTGCTATCATTCAGAATCACCAACCGCCCAAGACGGAATGGGTGCGGTTTTATACGGGCTTGTGCCGTTGTTCAAACGATAGCAGATACGCTATTGTTTATTATGTACTCGAGTCGTAGTGTCTGTGAACATGCGACACTAATGAACTGACAGCCCAACCCCCCCTCCAAGAGAATACGCCATGAAAGACGCTCCCGGGCGCACTGTAGCCACACTCAGAGACGGGTGGAGATTCAAACGCGATGACACGCCCGATGCTGCGACGCCCGACTATGACGATTCTCAATGGGAAACCGTTCGTGTCCCCCATGACTGGGCAATCGCGGGCCCATTTGATCGCGAAAACGATATCGACGTTGTGGCCATCACGGAGGACGGCGATACCAAGGCGCGTCCCCAAACCGGCCGAACCGGCGGACTGCCGCACGTTGGCAAAGCGTGGTACCGGCTGAAGTTCGACCTGCCCGAAGATATAGCCACGCGACGCGTACGTATCGAATTCGACGGTGTGATGAGTCATAGCAAGGTCTACTGCAACGGCGCCTACGTTGATTCCTGGCCGTTCGGCTACGCGTCGTTTGCCTTCGATCTGACCGCGCATGTGAAACCGGGCGAGAATACGCTGGCGGTGTATGTCGACAACAAGCCGCACGCTTCGCGCTGGTATCCGGGCGCCGGCATTTACCGCCATGTGCGACTTGTGACGCTTGCTCCTGTGCACGTGGCGCATTGGGGTACCTGCGTGACGACACCGGACATCGACGAGACGTCGGCCACCGTTAAGTTCCGCACCGAAATCGCCTGCGATACCACGACGAAGGTGGAACTCGAAACGACGTTTATGGATCCCGACGGCAACGAGGTGGCGTCCATAACCGATAGCCAGGATCTGTCCGCTGACGGCCTGTTCGAGCTGCAGGTAACCCTTGCCAACCCCATGCTGTGGTCCATCGACAAACCACAACGTTATTGCGCGCGCTCGCTCGTCAAGGTGGACGGCGAGGTCGTGGACCGGTACGAAACGCCTTTCGGGATTCGATCACTGCTATTCTCCCCGGACGAGGGCTTCCAGTTGAACGGCGAGCGGGTCCCTCTCAACGGGGTATGCATGCACCATGACCTCGGGCCTTTGGGGGCCGCCGTCAACCGTGCTGCGGTAGCGCGTCAACTCACCATATTGAAGGAGATGGGCTGCAACGCTATCCGCGCGAGCCACAATCCGCCGGCACCCGAATTGCTCGAGCTTGCCGATGAATTCGGCATATTGATCATCGATGAGGCGTTCGATGAGTGGCGTGTAAAGAAGTGTGACAATGGGTACCACACGCTGTTCGATGAATGGGCAGAGAAGGATCTGCGTGCCATGATCCGACGTGATCGCAACCATCCCTGCGTGATCATGTGGAGTCTCGGCAACGAAGTCAGGGAACAGCACGATGAGAAGGACGATGGGCGCGGCGTTGCCACGTTCCTGCACAACATTGCTCACGACGAGGATCCCACCCGTCCGACAACCGGCGGGTTCAACAATCCGTGGGGCGCCATCGACAATGGTGTGGCCGGCAATATCGATGTGCCGGGCTGGAACTACCAGCCGCGCTACTACGGTCGGCACCGTCTCAGACATCCGGAATGGCCTGTCTATGGTAGCGAAACGTCTTCGTGTACCAGTTCGCGCGGCGAATACTACTTCCCTGTCGAGGAAGAGAGGGACCCGATACGCGATACGCTGCACATCAGCAGTTACAACTTGTCCAGCCCCGGCTGGGCCTGTTCTCCTGATGTCGAGTTCGCCGGTTTGGATGCCAATCCGTATGTGATGGGCGAGTTTGTCTGGACCGGATTCGACTACCTTGGCGAGCCGACCCCCTACAATGTGGAGTGGCCGAGTCGCAGCTCCTATTTCGGCATCGTCGATCTGTGCGGTATCCCCAAGGACCGTTTCTACCTCTACCAGAGTCGATGGGCGCAGAAGGAAACCCTGCACCTCGTGCCCCACTGGACATGGCCGGAGCGCGAGGGCAAAACGACGCCCGTCCATTGCTACAGTAGCTGGGATACCGTCGAGCTTTTCATCAACGGTGTTTCGCAAGGCAAGCGTTCCAAGCATTTTAAGAACCTGATAGACCGGTATCGGCTGACCTGGTGCGGCGTGACGTATGAGCCCGGCGAAGTCAAGGCAGTAGCCTATGATGACAACGGGAAGGTGGTCAAAGAGGCTGTGCTCCGTACCGCCGGCGCGCCAGCGGGCCTCCAGCTTGAGGCCGATCGCGAATCGATGGCGGCCGATGGCGACGATATGGCCTTTGTCACCGTGACGGTGGTGGACGACAAGGGCAACATGTGTCCGCGTGCCGACAACCTCGTGCGGTTCAGCGCTGACGGCCCCGCGGAGATCGTTGCGGTGGGCAACGGCGACCAGACATCGCTCGACCCCTTCACCGCCGACTGGCGCAAGGCTTTCAACGGCAAGTGCGTTGTCTACCTGCGTTCCACCCCGGGTGCAGCTGGCGGCGACGTCACTTTCAAAGCAGAATCCGACGGCCTGTGCACGAGCGAACACCGGATTGAGGTAACATAAGTAACTGGCTACTGCGTGACGCGGATAATCTACGCGAAGATCTACAACGCGGTGGACCCAGACGGCGTGATCGCATTTGAAGAGCTTCCGCCGCCCGCCCTCGAAGCGCCTCCGATCGTGAAGGACAAAATCCTCGCGTTGCTGGAAAATCGCATGGACCCCCAGCGATCGATTCCGATGCGTGAGTCGGCCAAGACCCTCATCAATTTCTACAGGACCGAGGGCTTTGGCAAGGTGCGGGCTCGTTCGAGCGGAACGTGGGGTATGGGGGCAGACTTCTTCGCCGAGAACCTGACCGGCGCGTGCGACGTCCACGAAAAGATGGAAAGGGACAGGAGGATGTGGTGGTGGGACCATGGAGCGTCGAGGGAATTACCTCGGGCGAATATGACAAGCTGACCCCTTACCACAGACAAGGGCTACCTGCACACATTTGGGCCGATCAGGAAATAGGGCGCTTGAGGGACTTGCGGGGGTTTTTCTATTGATGAATGCGCCATAACATGGAACGGAGAGGGATCGGGTAAGTGAGTCGGTTAAGGGTACGAGGAAGTGTAGGCTCGTTTCTTACACTTACTCGGATACACTTAAACGATAGACTTAACCGGTTCAGTAGAGCAAGGATCTGCGGGAAACCAATAAGAAAACACGGCTCAATCCGGATTTCCGGAAGACCCAAGAATAGATTCGCACAGCACACCCACCGAAAGGTTCATTATGCCACGTCCAACATTGAGTATCGCCTTCCTGTTACTGGCCCTTGCCGCGCCTCTGCTTGCCGATGGGCCGAAGGACCACCAATACGATATCGTCAAAGCAGGAAAGTTGACCGAGAACGCGCGATTCGCCGGAAAGTTCCATCCCCTGCGGGATCAGAAAGATGACGGCACGTTCACCTTCGGCCACCTACACAATTACCTCCATGCCGGGGCGGGGTTCACCAGTCCCGACGCGCGGGTTTTCGTCAAACTGTCGCTGGCCACGTCCAATACCCCCGTACCAGGCCGGAACTATGGTGCGATTCTTTCAATCAACAACATGGGCCTCTCTTTGGAGCAAGACACCAAGGGTCGATTTCACGTAGGCTACGGCGTGAAAGGTTGGAACGGCGACAAGTTGTCATCGACACACACGGGGCCACCTCTCCCCATCATTCCTTCGGGCACGCCTTTCGAAATGGAAGTCATTCTCAAAGACGGCGACATGACGGTGAACGTCAACGGGGACGAGGCCTGCTACCTTCGCAAGTGCCCTCAGTTGAAGCATATGCAGCCTGCCGAAACGGTCGCCAGCCACGGGCTGGACCTGATTGTGGCCTTACGCCCATGGCAGGAAAAAGAGATGAAGGTATACGACTTCTACGTCGAGACGAAGGGCAAGCTTGTGGAACTGCCCGAGATTCAGGAAGTCTTCAGGGGCGTCCGGAGCTTCCGCAGGGAGGACCTCAAACCGGGAACCACTCACTTGTATCGCATTCCCGCGCTGACGGTCACCAAGAAGGGCACGTTGCTGGCCTTCGCCGAAGCGCGACGTGACAACGCATCCGACCACGGCAATATCGACACGGTGCTCAAACGCAGTGAAGACGGCGGGAAGACCTGGGGGCCGGAACTCATCGTCGCCGACGACGGAGAGAACACCATGGGCAATCCCTGTCCGGTGGTGGATCAGGACACGGGACGGATTTGGCTGCACCTTTCTTGGAATGGACACAAGCCGCCCGAGGGGGGATACAAGCCCGGTTTCGGTAAAGACTCCCGAAGAGCCTTTGTGACCTACAGCGACGATGATGGCAAGACCTGGGCCCCGGCCAAAGAGATCACCCAGCATGTCAAGAAAGAGAATTGGTCGTGGTACGCCACCGGCCCGGGCGCGGGAATTCAGCTGACGCGTGGGGAGCACAAGGGTCGACTCATTATCCCCGCCACCCACGGAGCCCACGCGCCCAAGAAAGGACGATCCTATCATAGTTTCATCGTATACAGCGATGACCACGGCAAGACGTGGAACATCGGCGAACCCACCAAGGCCGGACACAACGAATCGACTGCGGTGGAATTGGAGAACGGAAACGTGATGCTGAACAGCCGGCTTCATGGTGGCGCGACGAGTAGTCAGAATCATCGCGGCGTGTCGATTTCCGGCGACGGCGGCAAAACGTTTGGCCGCCACTATTTCGACAAGACACTGCTTGAGCCGCGCTGCCAGGGCTCGATTCGTCGCGTGCGATGGGCCAAGGACGACAAGCCGGGCATGATCGCGTTTAGCAACCCCGCCTACCCTTGGCGGGCGCACGTGATGGTGCGCTACAGTTACGATGACGGGAGAACGTGGCCCGCCGGACGCATAATCTATCCGCACACCAGTGCCTACAGCGACCTCGCCGTGCTGCCCGACGGACGGGTAGCGGTGATGCTCGAGAAAGATTGGTGGGGATCATTGGGGATGGCCATCTTGCCCCCTCCCCCAGCCGACGCGCCGCCAGCCAAAAAGAAATAGGCGAGCTCAATTCTGGCTCCTTGAAGGATAGCAGCTCAGTTGAGGTGGTCGAAAAGTTAAGGGCCGTGAATATTGATGTAGGTTTAAAGATATTTGATGTAATATCTACAACGCTCTGAGAGCGTAATACTAGGAGTAAGGAAGAAGTTAGAGTAATTTAAGTTTTTGAAGCTATTAAC
>JAPKCZ010000625.1 GCA_028822745.1 Kiritimatiellia bacterium
TGTGTGGTGGGTAGTTTGACTGGGGCGGTCTCCTCCCAAAGAGTAACGGAGGAGCACGAAGGTAACCTCAGCACGGTCGGACATCGTGCAATGAGTGCAATGGCATAAGGTTGCTTAACTGCGAGACTGACACGTCGAGCAGGTACGAAAGTAGGTCATAGTGATCCGGTGGTTCTGTATGGAAGGGCCATCGCTCAACGGATAAAAGGTACTCCGGGGATAACAGGCTGATACCGCCCAAGAGTTCATATCGACGGCGGTGTTTGGCACCTCGATGTCGGCTCATCTCATCCTGGGGCTGTAGCCGGTCCCAAGGGTATGGCTGTTCGCCATTTAAAGAGGTACGTGAGCTGGGTTTAAAACGTCGTGAGACAGTTTGGTCCCTATCTGCCGTGGGCGCTGGATATTTGAAGGGGGCTGCTCCTAGTACGAGAGGACCGGAGTGGACGAACCTCTGGTGTACCGGTTGTCACGCCAGTGGCATCGCCGGGTAGCTATGTTCGGAAGAGATAACCGCTGAAAGCATCTAAGCGGGAAACTCGCCTTAAGATGAGATATCCCCGGGGCTTCGAGCCCCTTGAAGGGTCGTTCAAGACCAGGACGTTGATAGGTCAGGTGTGGAAGCGCAGTAATGCGTTAAGCTAACTGATACTAATTGCCCGTAAGGCTTGATCCTATAACAGGTGTGTGCCGGCAGCCGTGAGTGCTTCAGCACTGATGGATGCCCCACCCTGCGCCACGCGCAGGGTCTTATGCAGACCACACACAGGTTGAGATCAGTGTTGTGCCAGAAACAACACAACCCGCCGAATCTCCTTCTGGTGAGCATCACCAGAAACTACTTCTTCCAGATTGGTTGTGCCGCCCCAAAAGGCGACACGACAACAAGTCATGCCTGATGACCATAGCGAGTCGGTCCCACCCCTTCCCATCCCGAACAGGACCGTGAAACGACTCCACGCCGATGATAGTGCGGATTCCCGTGTGAAAGTAGGTAATCGTCAGGCTCCCCAGCAGCAACAGAAACCCCACCCCATCAAGGTGGGGTTTCTGCGTTTACGCACCCCGGAAAGCCCATCAGTACAGCCTCAATACCCTCACTCCGGGGAATGCGCTTCCGTTTCTACCGCGTCGATTAGGATTGACGCTCGCGCAACCCTTCTCGTTCCCCGCAGCCATACCCGGTGATTTACGCTGTCATTTGACAGCTCCAAATCACCATGACTCACCCGCACCGCACCTTCCCAGTACACCGCGCCGGTCGACTCGCGCGAATCAAGTTCCTGATCGTCCATCAACGGATCGAGGCGCCACGTAAGCTCGCCGGTTTTGACTGTCATCGAGACGGGATAGGACGTGTTCGTGCGTGGCGACCGCCATGTGCGAACCGGAATGAAGTCGACCTGATCCTGATTGAATGTCGTCACTCGACCAGCGCGATTTCTGAGTGCAGCATGTGCCCATATCGCATGTCCGTCGCGACTGCGAACCTTGAAAGCCATCAAGGCCGAACCATCCGTCAAATTGGCGCCGAGCCAATCCCATCCGACTGCGTCGCTATCGAGCAGTGTGCTCGACCATTCGTGATCGAGCCACGCCGCGCCGGTCACGACCGTTTCCCCTGTCGATTTACCGCCTGCCGCGACCGGTCGAACGACGCTGCCGGTCACGCGCAATTGCGGCTCGCTGTAGTAGTAGCTCGCCTGCTCGGGCCGCGGACCTTTGCGGGAATAGCCACGCTCACCCTGGATTAGCGGTGCCTGGGTCGGCGTCAGCGCGAGGTGCAGCGCGAATCCGTTAGCGTCCGCTGTAACGTCGTAGTGACCATCAGCGGCACGGATGATTTTCCAGGCGTCGAGTTTGACATCGGTATTCTCCGGCTTCGCATACGCCAATCCGAAGCCCTGGCGGGCAATACGCTGATCGTGGGCAAGATGACCGAGCGCGGGATCGCTCAACGCGGCATGCGCAATGATCAATTGCGATGGCGCGAACGCACTCGGATCGGCAGGGTCGTGACCGGTTGCCGAGCGAAAGAAGGTGATCTGGAAACCGAGCGGCCGGTTGTCCGGCGTAGTGAGCCAGCCGG